>CAZFAW010000080.1:0-5199 GCA_964517015.1 uncultured Chryseobacterium sp. | reverse complement strand
ACGGCGGAACTCACCTGGCCGTAGATGTCCTGCATGGCGAGGTAGTAGGCGATCACCGTGCCCTCGGGCTGGGCGGGGATCTGCGCGGTGTAGGAGCTGCCGCCGGAATAGGTCATCAACACATCGGTCCAGGTGGGTGTGTCGTTCACGCGATAGCGCATCAGCACGCCGTCCAGGTACTGGCTGAAAGGGAAGGTGAGCACCACGTCGGCGTTCACGGTGATCGGGTCGCTCGCGGCGGCCGCTTCGATCGGATCGTGGTCGATCTCACCGCTGCTCACCAGGGTGATCCCGTGCAAGGCGAAGGCCTCAAGGATCGCCGTACCGTGCGGGGTCCCGTTGGTGAGGTCCGCGTCATCGTCGTCGGCGGTCAGCACGTCCAGCAGCACATCGCTGAAGGCGATGCCTTCGTTTCCGTTCGGCTGGTCGGCCTGCAATCCGGGGAACGCCTCGGCGAACAGGTCCATGGTCAGGTCCATGTCGTTGCCCAGCAGCACGTAGGTGTCCCACCACGCGCCGGCGATGATCTCGCCGTCGGCGTGCACTTCGCCGGTGATGTCGCTGGGGTACACTTTCCGGTCCTGATCGTAGCGCCGTATGAAGATCGTGGGATCCACCAGGTCGCTGCCTTCGGCCAGGATCGGATCTTCGGTGATGCTCAAGGCCCATACATCGGCATAAGCCTCGTTCATGGCGCCGTTCTGGAACACCCCGCCGAGGTCCTGGTAGAAGTTGTCGTTCACACCGTGGCCGTATTCGTGGTACACCACTTCGCCGATCTGTGCGTAGCTCTGGCAGCCACCGCCCGCCGCGTAGAAATTGATCGAGCTGCCATCGTAGTACGCGTTGCACGTGCCGGCCAGGTCCACGTTGGTGGGAAGTTGGAAGTCCATGCCTGTGTAGCCGCCAAGCACGTCCTTTTGGTGGTCGTGGATGATGTTCACATGGTAGTAAGCACTGCGTTCACGGATGTTCGCGTTCGCGTCGAAGCTCACCGTGTTCGCGCCATCGTTCAAGGTGGTGGTGAATTGTGGCGTGACCCCGCTGGTGCGCACGCTGGACCAGAGGCCGCGTAAGCGGAACGTCGCGCTCACCGGGCCGGTGGTGCCGCTTACCACCTGACCGTTGTCGTCCGTGTTGTACGTGGTGCCGTTGATCGTCACTTCGGCGTGCGCCAGCGGCAAGTTCACCGCGGGGATGAAAGGATGGAACTCGTACACGTTGGCGCTCAGGGTGAGGTCCGCGGAAGGGGGCGGCGCCACGGTGGCCCCGTGCGGATCGTGCGCGTGTACCAGGTTCGTGCGGTACAGCAGGCGGCCGTTATGGGCATCGACGTAGCAGCGGTAATTCGCGGGCATGCCGTTGTTCATCGTGTGCACCAGGGTCTCGTACACCAGATGGAACTCGGTGCTGCGCGCGGCGGGTACCGGTAGGATCCGCGGTTCGCTCTCCACCGTGGTGCTGGTGACCCCCGTGAGCCCGGCGCAGGCGATGATCGGCGCATCGGCGATGCTGAGGGCGGGCATGGCATCTACGACGATGGCGTCGTACACGTCCGCGCCGAACGTCACCACTCTGCCGCTGTTGTCCATTTTCACCATCAGCCGGCTGAAGAGCACCTCCATGCCGGCGTGGCGTTGTTTGTAGTGCACGTAGGTGTACTTGGTGGTGGGCGCCACGCTCATCAATTGCAACTCGTCGGTGGGGATCCCGAACCCGGAGAGCTGGGTGGCGATGAATTGCTCGGCGCGTTCCTGTGGTGTGGATCCGGTGGTGGCGATGGGGCTGCCGAAGGCACGGTGCGGTTTCGCATTGTGCTCGTTGAAGGCGGCGTACCAGGTGCCATGGGCGGCGGTGAAGGCGCGCCAGTTCGCACGATGCCGCAATTCGCCCTGCCACGCCGCATCGGGCAGGCGCCTGCTATCGGTAATGAAGGTGACCTCCTCCCGCTGGGGAACGTTCCCGTTCTGGGCGGTGGAGGCGAGGGCGATCGCGTAGGCGATCGCCAGGGTGGGGGTCCGCATGGCGCAACAGGGGTTGAAGGGGCACAAGTTCGTCACCGGACCGGTCCTGCACAACTTCCGCGTCCTGCTGACCTTGAAGGCCTGAGGTTGCTCACGTGCCGGCCAGTTCCACGACAAGTCCGTCGTGCGCCAGGTGCACGCCCGGCGGCAGTTCCTGCTGCACATCGGCATGGCGCCCGAGCTGGTGGCTGATGTGCGTGAGGTACGTACGCCGGGGTCCCAGTTCCCGCACCAGCGCCAGGGCCTCGGCAAGGGTGAAGTGCGAGATGTGCGGTTCCCTCCGGAGGGCGTTCACCACAAGCACGTCCAGGTCGCGCAGTTTGTCCTTCTCCGCGTCGGCGATGTGCTTCGCATCGGTGATGTAGGCCAGCCCGCCCACGCGGAACCCCAATACCGGCATGCGGTAATGCTCCACGCGCACGGGCACCACGGGGATCCCGCTGGCGGTGAAGGGGGCTTCCTCGATCGAACGCAGCACCAGTTCCGGTGTGCCCGGGTACTTGTCAGGCTCGAACGCGTAAGCGAACACGCGGCGCACGGCCCCGAGGGTCCCTGCGTCGGCGTAAAGGTCCATGGGGCGCTTCTGGAAATAGTTCAGTGCGCGCAGTTCATCGATCCCGGCGATGTGGTCCATGTGCGCGTGCGTCAGGAGCACCGCATCGAGCGTGGTCGTGCGGGTGGTCAGCAGTTGCTGGCGCAGGTCGGGGCCGGCGTCGATCAACAGCACTTTCCCACCTGTCTCGACCAATGCAGAAGTGCGCAGCCGGCGATCGCGTGGATCACTGCTCGTGCACACGGCGCAGTCGCAGCCCACCATGGGAACGCCCGAACTTGTGCCGGTGCCGAGGAAGGTCAGGCGCATGCGCGAAAATGGCGATACGGCGACGGATCAGCCGTTGCCCGTGAGTTCCTTGAAGACGTCCTCCAGGGCGCGTGCGCTCTTCTGCAGGGTCAGGACCTTGCGTTGACGGTCCACGGCGAACTGGAACAGCGTCGGTCGCACGTCCACCTCGGCATCCGAAGCGATGGTCCATCGGAAACCGTCCTGGTGCTCTGCGTTGCGCACACCGGGGATCGCGAGCAGGTGCGCGCGGTCCACGAAGCCATCGAACTCCACTTCCAGCAGTTCCTGGCTGGCGTTCACGCCTCGAAGCCTGTTTGCCTTGTCGTCGGCCACGATGCGCCCCCGATCGATGATGATGACCCGGTCGCAGATCGCTTCCACCTCCTGCATGATGTGGGTGCTCAACATCACTGTTTTCTCCCTGCCGGTGCGCTTGATCAAGGCGCGGATCCCTTCGAGCTGGTTCGGGTCGAGGCCGCTGGTGGGTTCGTCCAGGATCAGCACGGCGGGATCGTGGATCAGCGCCTGCGCCAGGCCAACGCGCTGGCGGTATCCCTTGCTCAGCGCGCCGATCCGCTTGTGCTGCTCGCGTTCAAGGCCCACGATCGCGATCATCTCCTTCGCGCGCTCACGGCGATTGCGAAGGCCGTAAAGCCCCGCGGTGAATTCCAGCGATTCACGCACGTACAGATCCGTGTACAGCGGGTTGTGTTCCGGCAGGTAGCCCACGCTGCGCCGCACGGCGAGCCCATCGGCGCGCAGGTCGTGGCCGCAGACACTGGCCTCTCCCGAAGTCGGCGGAACGAAGCAGGTCAACACCTTCATCATGGTGCTCTTGCCCGCACCGTTCGGCCCGAGGAAACCGACCACCTCGCCGCTACCGATCTCGAACGAAACGTTGTCCAGCGCCTTCTGCGCGCCGTACAACTTGGTGATGCCGCGTACCGAGATCGACATGGTCCCCGCCCGGTTGGGATCGCGGGCGGCGTGGCGAATGTAGCCCGGCCTGGCGCGTGGGGTTGCATCTTCGCAGCATGCCGGAAGGGGTCGTGGTCCGTTCCACCGGGAGCCATTACAGCGTGCGCGGGGCCGATGGTCGTGTGCACGATTGCGTGGCCAAGGGGAACCTGCGCATCAAGGGCTTCAAGAGCACCAACCCCATCGCCGTGGGCGATCGCGTGACCTTCGAGCAGGGGCAGGGCGATCGCGTGGGCGCGGTGATCGAGGTGCACGATCGGCGCAACTACCTGGTGCGGCGCTCGGTGAACCTGAGCCACCAGAAGAGCATCATCGCGGCCAACCTGGACCTGGCCGTGCTCATGGCCACCCTGGCCCGCCCACGCACCAGCACCGGCTTCATGGACCGCTTTCTGGTCGCCGCCGAAGCATACCAGGTGCCGGTGGTGCTGCTCTTCAACAAAGTGGATGCGTATGACGACGACCAGCTGACGGAGCTATCCGAGCTCGAACGGGCCTATGCACGTGCAGGGTACCGGGCGTTGCGTACTTCGGCGCTCATTGGTGCCGGCCTCGGCGAGGTGCGCACGGTGCTGCGCGGCAAAGTGACCTTGTTGAGCGGGCACAGCGGTGTGGGCAAGAGCACCCTGCTCAACGCGATCCAACCCGGCCTCGGCCTGCGCACGGGCGAGGTGAGCGAAACCACCACCAAGGGCCAGCATACCACCACCTTCGCCGAGATGTTCGAGCTGCACGATGATCCCGGCACTTTCGTGATCGATACGCCGGGCATCAAGGGCTTCGGCCTGGTGGATCTGGACGCCGCCACCATCGCCGACCAGTTCCCCGAGTTCTTCCGGCTGCGCTCCGGTTGCCGGTTCAGCAGCTGCACCCATCTTCACGAGCCCGGCTGCGCCGTGCGGGCGGCGCTGTCCTCCGGCGACGTGGCGGCGTTCCGCTACCGCAGCTACGTGGATATGGTGAACGGTGTGGACGACGAAAAAAGCTACCGGACGGATCGACCCCCCTCACGATGAAGATCGCACAGCGCTCCCTGATCACCGCGCTCGTCGGTGCTGCGCTCACCGCATGCGCCCCATCGCGCCATACCGTGGCATCGAAGGCGCCCACCGACTGGTCGCGCGCCCTCTCCAGACAGGGCATGGACGCGGTGCTCTACCAGAACGCCAGTGCCGAAGCCTACCGCCTGTACCAGCAATGCTACGACCTGGCGGAAATGAAGCTGGAGGCCAACCTTGCGGAGGTCGAGGCCGAGGCGCAGATGGGGGGCGAACGCGATCAACGCCAGCCTGCGGTGATCGTGGACGTGGACGAGACCGTCCTCGACAACAGTCCCTTCGAGATCGACGGCAT
>CAZFAW010000079.1:7992-9221 GCA_964517015.1 uncultured Chryseobacterium sp. | reverse complement strand
CGGTGCGGAACTCCAGCACCACGTCCTCGGTGCAGGGTACGGGCGTGCCGGCGCAGGTGCAACTGCTCACCACATCATTGATGGTGAACGGATTGCCGTCGTTGCAGGGATCACCGTCTTGCAGGAACGGCAGCAGCGGGCAGGGATCGCACACATCGCCGATCTGGTCGGTGTCGGTATCGGCCTGATTGGTATTGGCAAGGGTGGGGCAATTGTCCGTCAGGCCGCACACCCCATCACCGTCCACATCGTTCGTGGCATCGGTGGGGCAGGCATCACAGGCATCGCCCAGCAGGTCGCCATCGGTATCCTCTTGACCGGGGTTGGCATCGGTCACGCAGTTGTCGATGCAATCGGCCACCAGATCACCGTCGGTATCGGTATCGGGGTTCCCGCAGCCGCATTGGCCGGGCACGATCTTGAACGGATCGAGCGGACAACCGTCCACGCAGTCGGGTACGGCATCGAAGTCGCTGTCGTCGTCGGGTACGCCGCAGCCGCAGGTGCCCGGAGCCACCTTGTTGGGATCGGTCGGGCATCCGTCGATGCAGTCGAACACCAGGTCACCGTCCGTATCGGTCGAAGGGGTGTTGGCGGCGCCCGGCGTGCCATCGCACGTCAGCGCGAAGTCCACGTCGTTGTTGTCCGTATCGCTGCCATCGGGCAACCGGCCGATGCTTGCGTTCGGGGCCGTGGCCGATCCTCCATCGTTCAGCAGCAAGCCGCTCGTTTCGGTGTATGGAGCACCCGTGTTGCCCTCGTAGCTCACCGCGTCGAGCAGGTTGTTGTTCGCATCGCGCAGGCCGATCGCATCGGGTCCACCGTTCTGGATCAGGTTGGCATTGGGGGCCACCAACAGGTCCAGGTTCGGGATGGTGGCTTTGTTGCCCACCACGTAGTACGCACCGGGCGCCAGGGTGTGGGTCGGCAGCGTGATCGTCTGGTACACGGAGGCGCCACCACCGGAACCGTTCACCAGTTCGATCTTCACGTTCAACAGGTCCACGGCGAAGGCACCCACGTTCTTGATCTCCACCCATTCGGTGCTGTCCGTACCGGGCTGATCGTAGTCCACCTCGTTGATCACCAGTTCCGGAAGTGGTTCGCACACCGGTGCGGAACCCGAAATGGTGATCGCGTTGCATGGCGAGGAAAAGGTGATGCTGTAACTGTTCGCTTCGCTGATCCCGGTAACGGTGATCGTGCCGTTGGTCACCGTGGCGGGATCG
>CAZFAW010000079.1:0-7892 GCA_964517015.1 uncultured Chryseobacterium sp. | reverse complement strand
GATGGTCCCGTTGGCGAGCCCGTTCTCGTTCACCTGCGGCTGGCCTGCGTTCATCAAAGGGGCAAGACCGGGATCCACCGCCTGGCCGTTGTCGTACACGATCGCATCCACGATGTTGGTCAGGCTCACCGCCGTGTTGTTGGGGAAACTTGTTCCGTCGCCGATGTAGAGCGCCACGGCATCCTGTCCGTTCTGCAACGTGTTGTTGGGGAAGGTCACATCGACGTTCGGTACGGCGGCGTTGCCGTAGACCCAGAATCCGTTCGCATCGAGCGATTGGCCGTCGAGGTCCTGGGCGCGATAAGAGAGGTCGTTCGAGCCGTTGTAGAACACCAGTACCAAACCGTTCAGGGAATGGTTGGGGGGGCCGTACAACTCCACGAATTCGCCGGCGTCGGCACCGGTCTGGTCGGCATCCACTTCATTGATGAACACCGGAGGAACCTCGGTGTCCAGGATCGTTAGGGTATGCGCGGTGGTACCTGCGTTCGCTGTACCGCTGGTAATGGCAAGGGAGAGGTTCACCGTGAGGGGGCCTTCGTAGAGCCCATCATCCAGCGTGATCACGGAGACGTTCTGCGTGTTGGGGTAGGAGAGGGCAGTGGAGAAGGTGAGCGTGGTGGTGCTGAAGGTGTTGTAGTCGCCACCTGCGGTCACCGCGGTTCCTGTCAACAGATCGCTCACGTCCACGGTCACATCTGCGCCGGGAGCGGTGTTCATCGTTACTGCGATGAGGGCCGTGCCTCCTTCGGTAACACTGCTGCTGGCAAGGTCGAAGCCTACCACGGGTGGTGCATCATCGTCGGTGATGGTGAGCGTGTATTGCGATTGCGCGCCGATGGACGAAGTGCCCTGACCGCCGCGCGGGTTCTGCACTTGGAACACGATCACAGCATTGCCGTCGTTCACCCCGTTGTCCGTAACCGTGATGGTCACGGTCTCGTTCGCCGAACTGCCGGCGGGGAACACCACCATTTGCGAGGTGAAGCCGTTCACACGTGCGGGATCACCGGAAAGGAGCACCACATCCACCGTGTCATTGGCGGTGCCGCTCGGGTTGGTGATCTCCAGATCGATCGGCGTGGTGCCCACCGTTTCGCTCACCGTGGCCGAAGGCGTTCCGAAGAACTGCACCGAGGTGTTCGCCACGCTCGGGGTCAGGGTGCCGCCAATGGCGAATCCGTTCTGGCCGGCGGAGGGCGAGTTGAACCCCCAGCCGCCGGTGGCGGTCTGACCGGAGGCATAGTACCGCAACGTGATGGTCACCCCATCACCAACGTTCTGCAGCGCGCTGATGCCGGTGAGGTCGATCTGCGGCAGCGTGGCAGGTGTGCCAACCGTGATGGAGGGCGAACCGATCAAGGTGAAGTTCGTGCCGTCAAGGCTGTATGCGAATTGGCTGGACACGCCGGGGGATGCAGCGAACGTTCCCGTGCCCGCGAATCGCGCATCCAGTGTCGACAAGGAGAGCGTGAATCCTGAAGCCGCAGAAAGGGTGCACTGGAAATAGTCGGTGTTCGACGTGGCGATCCCGTTGTTCTGGAAACCAGTCGTCCGGAAACTGTTGGCCCCCGCGCTGGCTGCGGCACCGCTGCCACGTGTGAGCAGGTTCGAAGCGTCCATGTTCGCATTGTACACCTCGGCCGTGGAGGTGGCCACTGTGTTCTCTCCAGTGAGATCCCAGGCAGCGATCTGTGCAGTGCCGGGTAGCGCAACGGCCACGGCCGTCGCAAGGAGGGTCCGCCGCAGGAGTAAGGTCGTCATCGTCGAGGGGAATTGGGTTTCGGGTCCGAAATAGGGGACGTGAAATTAACCGGACGTTACGTGCACAAGAGGGCGGTTGAAAACTCTTGGTCCGGCTAGGGATCGAGCATCCTTCTATCTTGCCCGGACCCAACCGATCCCTCGCATGCAACGCGCGATCCTCCCCGCCCTGGCCCTGATCCTTGGCGCTCCGGTACACGCCCAGACCACCTTGTTCTCCGAGGATTTCGAGGGTGCGTCACCGGCCTTCACCCTGAACACCACCGATGCGGGTTCCGGGATCAGCGCTTGGAACACCTGGGTGATCAACAGCAGCTATTCCGGCGGCAACGGCGATGTGCTCTGCCTCGGGTTCCCGTTCACCTATTCGATCGTGAACACGCCGGCACAGCCTGCCGGTATTTCCACAGCGAACGGCAACTACCTGCACACCGCCAGCGTGGAAGGGATCGCCGATGGCATCACCTGCTGCTCCTTCGGTGCCGCCGATGGGCTCTGCATTCCGGCCGATAACACCTTCAGCCGGATGACCACCGACATCAGCACACTCGGGTACGCGACCGTTGACCTGAGCTTCTGGTGGGTGTGCGAGGGGGGCGGCAGCTATTATGGTCAGGTCTACTACAGTACCGATGGAGGAGGCGCCTGGACCGCGACAACTGCGCCGGCCCAGTACAATTTCCAGGGCAGCTGGACCCAGCAGACCATCAGCCTGCCCGCATTCGCCGACCAGGCCACGCTGCGCTTCGGCTTCCGCTTCGTGAATGCCGTGGGCTTGGGAGCCACGGACCCCGGGTTCGCGATCGACGACGTTCAGATCATCGGTACCGCCGGTGGCGGCAATAGCATCGACTGCACGGTATCGCCCTCGCCGGTATGTGCCGGTTCCAATGTGATCGTGACCTGCACGGCAACGGGCACGTTCAACGCGGGCAACGTGTTCACGGCGCAACTGAGCGATGCGCTCGGGAGCTTCGCAGTGCCCACCCCCATCGGTTCCATCGCTGCCACGGCGTCCACCACCTTCGGTGCAACGATCCCGCCGGGCACTCCGGCGGGCACCGGCTACATGGTCCGGGTGGTGGGTTCCAACCCGGCGGTCACGGGCAACCCGAGCGCTGCGCTCGAGGTGGTCGAGCCGCCGGATGCCGGGATCGATGGCGCGTTCGGCGTATGCTCCAGCGGTGCACCGTTCAATATGTACCTCGGCATCGGTGGGACCCCCGATCCCGGCGGCACATGGACCGACCCGCTCGGCAATGTGCATGGGAACATCTTCGACCCGGCCAGCGATGTGCCAGGCTGTTACACCTATACCGTGCAGGGTTCGGCGCCGTGTGCGAACGCCGTTTCGGTGCATTGTTTCACCGTGTCCGCGATACCCGATCCCGGAACGAGCGCATCCATCGTGGTATGCGAAGGCGATGCACCGTTCTTCCTGATCGATGGGCTCGGTGGCACACCCGATCCCGGTGGCGCGTGGACCCTTTCCGGCGCGCCGGCATCACCGGTCTTCACGCCCGGTGTTTCACCGCCCGGGTGTTACCAATATGAAGTGCCCGCTGTGGCGCCATGCGTGAACGGGGTGGCCACCTTATGCATCATCGTGATCCCCGGCCCCGATGCCGGCGAGGACACCGCCATCACCGTGTGCAAGGCCACCGGTTTCTACAACCTGTTCAACCTGTTGCCGGGTACGCCCGACGTCGGAGGATCATGGACCGACCCGAGCGGCGATCCGTTCAGCGGAGCGTTCAACTCCGTGGGCGATCCCGGTGGCGACTACACCTACACCGTGGCCGGCACCGGAAGCTGCGGGCCGGATAGTGCGGTGATCACGGTGAACGTGCTGGACCAGGCCAATGCAGGCAGTGGAGGCGCCGCCACCCTGTGCTCCGATGTGGGCGCGGTACCCTTGCTCGGCCTGCTGGCCGGATCGCCGGACAATACGGGCACGTGGTTCAACCCGGGAGGTTTGATCACCGATCCGGATTTCAATGGCGGCATCGATGCACCCGGGGTGTATACATACGTCGTGTACGGCGCCACGCCCTGTCCGAACGATACGGCCACGCTTGCCATCGCCGTGCAAGTGGCCCCGAATGCCGGCACCAACGGATCCTACACCTTGTGCGAGACCGATCCGCCCACCGACCTGTTCACGTTGATCACGGGAACGCCCGATCCCGGTGGTACCTGGACCGATCCCGGTGGCAATTCGATCACCGGCGTGGTCGACCCGGCCACGGCACCATCCGGTCTATACACGTACACGGTGAGCGGAGCACCGGCGTGCGCGGACGATGAGGCCTTACTGGCGATCGTGTTCGATCCCTGCTCGGGTATCGAAGAGCAGGCCATCGGATCCTGGGTGTGGTTGGGCCAGCAGGCGGACGGCACCCACGCCATCGTGCGTCCCGTACATGCGCCGACCGATCCCTCGGTGTGCGATGCGGTGGGCCGCACCGTGCCGTCGGTCGTGCGTGCGGACGGGCAGCGGTTGAACGTGGACCTGCGCGATGCCGTAACGGGCGTCTACTACGTGAACGCCGAGCAGGATGGACGTCGGATCACGCTGCGGATCGTGCACGCCGCGCACTGAACGGGCACTGTTCATTCGTGTGCACAAGTTGTGCATAAGCTGAAGCCGGGAAATTTGGGATCCGCTGGCACGCGCGGCTACGTTCGTACCATCGATGTTCGTTCGTTGAGCGGTTCGCAAGGGCCGCGGGTCTTGGCCGGAACAGGAGGATGGATCGGATGCGCTCGCAAGAGCGAAGCCGAGCACTTGGTAAGAAGTGCCCCGTTCTCCCTGCTGCCTTCATTTGCCAGCCAGGTGAAGGCACGACCGGCACGTTCGGCTTCATAAGGTGGCAACACCGGAAAAGCAGGACCGGAAGAACGGGATCGGCGTCATGTGGGCACCACGGTGCCGACAGGATGGGAGCGGGGGACGTCCGAAAGACGTTCCCCGCTCCATTTTCCGCCCCGACGCATCGGTCGCGGCGCATCATGTGGGTACGATCTGAAGCCTGTGTGAACGCTCCGCTCGCCGGATCGCGGAATGCGCGGGCGATGCACGTTCTCCAATGCGCGCGGTTGCTGGAAATCGTGCACATGGGAACAATGGCGTGTGGATAAGTGCGCAGCCCGCCGCTGGAACGCCGGAACGGGTGCGGGTACGTTTGGCACACAACGTTCATTGAGCTGATGAAGAAGAAGGAGAAGAAGATCTTCGTACTGGACACGAGCGTGATCCTGTACGATCACTCGGCCATCCGCTGCTTCGACGAACACGATGTGGTGGTGCCCATACAAGTGCTGGAGGAACTCGACAACTTCAAGAAAGGGAATGACACACTGAACTTCGAGGCGCGCGAATTCATCCGCCTCATCGATGGGATCGCCCAGCGCGACCTGCTCACCGACTGGATACCGTTGAACGGTGCCGAGACCGGCCGCGTGAAGGTGCTCGCCAAACACGACCTCAACGGCGTGGACGCCACCAAGGTGTTCCAGGACGGCAAGAACGACCACCAGATCCTCAACGCCGCGCTCACATTGCAGCGCCAGAACAAGGAACGCAAGGTGGTGCTGGTCACCAAGGACGTGTGCCTTCGGCTCAAAGCCAAGAGCCTGAACATCGCCGCAGAGGATTACCTGAACGGCAAGGTGAAGGACGTGCGCCAGCAGCTCTACACGGGGCGCACCGTGATCGAGGACTTCAACGAGGAACTCATCGATCGCCTCTTCAACGAAGGCGGGCTGCCGGTGGAGGAATTGGACCTCGAGGTGCCCAAGGGCAATCACTTCTTCATCCTCAAGTTCAAGAAGAAGAGCATCTTGAGCAAGTACGATCCGCGCACCGGTCTGGTGACACGCGTGGAGAAGCACCCCATTTTCGGGATCGGCCCAAAGAACGCCGAACAAGCCCTGGCCATGGCGGCGCTCATGGACCCCGAGATCCGGTTGGTCACGCTCCAAGGCACGGCCGGCACGGGCAAAACGCTGCTGGCCCTGGCCACGGCGCTCGAACAGCGCAGGCTCTACCGGCAGATCTACGTCACGCGCCCCGTGGTACCCCTCAGCAACAAGGATATCGGCTACCTGCCGGGCGATATCCAGAGCAAGTTGGATCCCTACATGCAACCGCTCTGGGACAACCTGAAACTGATCAAGGGCCAGTTCGAGAAGCACGACAACACGCCCAAGCGGATCGATGAGATGCTGGAGAACGAGAAGATCAGCATCGCGCCACTGGCCTACATCCGTGGCCGCAGCCTCAGCAACATCTTCTTCATCGTGGACGAGGCGCAGAACCTCACACCGCTGGAGATCAAGACCGTGATCAGCCGAGCGGGTGAAGGCACCAAGATCGTCTTCACCGGAGACATCCACCAGATCGACACGCCCTACCTCGATGCCGAAAGCAACGGCATGAGCTACCTGATCGACAAGGCGAAGGGCGATCCGCTGTTCGCGCACATCACGCTGGAGAAGGGCGAGCGCAGCGCCCTGGCCAATCTGGCGAGCGAGCTGCTCTGAGCCCTTGCCGTCCGGGACCGATGGAAGGCGGGCCTTGCCCGCCTTCCGCGTTCGGACCGGGCCCGCCGCATTGCGCATGTACATTGAGCACATGCCGATCGACGGGGATCCCATCAAAGGCCGTGGTGCGAACACCCAGGTACCGAACCGGTTCCTGCAGCGCAACTACGGGATCCTGCACTGGGAAGGGATCGACGAGGTGGAGCAGGAGAACCCCGGCACACGCTACGTGGTGGAGCACGCCAGGCGGATCGTGAACCGGGTCGATTCACCGGACCTGCGCATGAACTGGAGCATGAACCCCTACCAGGGGTGCGAGCACGGTTGCGCGTACTGTTATGCACGGCCCACGCACGAGTATTGGGGCTACAGTGCGGGCCTGGATTTCGAACGGGTGATCATCGTGAAGCGCAACGCACCTGAACTCCTGCGCGCCACATTCATGGATCGCAACTGGGTCCCGGAACCCATCATGTTCTCCGGCAACACCGACTGCTACCAACCCGTGGAACGGCGCGAAGGCATCACGCGACGCATGCTCGAGGTGTTGTTGGAGTTCCGCAACCCGGTGGGCATGATCACCAAGAACGCACTGATCCTACGGGACCTGGACCTGCTGCGGGAAATGGCCTCGATGGGCCTCGTCTCGGTGGCGATCAGCCTCACCACCCTGAACGAGGACCTGCGGCGCGTGCTGGAACCGCGCACCAGCACGGGCGCGAACCGCTTGAAGGCGATGGAGGCGCTCACCCGGGCCGGGGTCCCCGTCTTCGCAATGATCGCCCCCATCATTCCCGCGTTGAACGAGCCGGAAGTTCCCGCGTTGATCGAAGCGGCGGCCGATGCCGGTGCCTTGGGGGCCGGCTATACCGTGCTGCGCACCAATGGAGCGGTGAAGTCCGTGTTCGAGAACTGGTTGCGCGCGCATTTCCCGGATCGCGCGGAAAAAGTGTTGCTGCAATTGCGCGATCTCCACGGCGGCCAGGTCGGCGACAACCGGTTCGGCAGGCGCATGCGCGGTGAAGGACCTTTCGCGGACACCGTCCGTCAGGTCTTCCACCTCATGTGCCGCAAGCACTTCGGCCAACGATCGCTCCCCGAGTTGGATCGCACCTTGTTCCGAAGGCCCCAGGAAGGGCAACTGGACCTGTTCCGTTGAACCGGCCCCGTGATCGGTCCCGGTAACGCACCCGCCGCTAGACCGTTGCCACCTTCTCCGCCCGGTAGGCCCCGGCTTCCAGCTTCTTCTTCACTTCCTTGAAGCTGTTGATCGTGCGCTGCACATCCTCCAGGGTATGCACGGCGGTGGGGATCAGGCGCAGCAGTATCGTGTCCTTCGGCACCACAGGGTACACCACGATGCTGCAGAAGATCCCATGGTTCTCGCGCAGGTCCAGCACCACGTTGGTGGCCTCCGGTATGCTTCCGTGCATCATCACCGGGGTCACGCAACTGTTGGTCACGCCGATGTCCAGCCCGGCTTCCTTCAATCCGCTCTGCAGGGCCTTGGTGATCTGCCACAGTTTCTGGCTGAACTCCGGTCGCGTGCGGATCATTTCGAGGCGCTTCAGCGCACCGATCAC
>CAZFAW010000078.1:0-9257 GCA_964517015.1 uncultured Chryseobacterium sp. | reverse complement strand
TTGTCCTTGGTTACCGCCGCGTTGTAAATGCAGCCTTCCGTACCGTCGTCATTGCCATAGAGGTTGCAGAGGAAGCGCAAGCCACCGAGGCCATCGGCGGTGCGATTGTTCCCTTGCATCAGGCTACCGACGAAGAGCTTTTTGAAGTGGTTGCGGTAGAATTCGTTGGGCAGTTGCAGGCTGCCGGCCACCACCAGGCCCACGTTGCCTATGGCATCGGTACCTGCAAACGTGTTCTCCTCCACCTCGTACCCTTCGCAGCCGCTGAGGTAGAGCCCAGAGGGATAGTACACGGTAAGGCCACCATCGAGGGACCAACTGCCATCGAGCTTGCGGATCTGGAAGCTGTTGTCGGTGACCTCGGCGTTGTAGATGCCCAGCAGGGTGGCGCCCCGACTGATGCAGTCGAAGGTGTTGTCGCGAACAATGCAGGGGTGTACGCCCAGCACGTCCTTGGCGCGGATGCCGGTGTTCAGCTTGGAGAAGTCGCATTGCTCCACGCGGAACTGCGAATCGTCGGACCAGATGCCGGTGGGGAAATGCCAGGGTTCGTTCTCGGGGATCATGCCGGTGCATTTCAGCTGGCAATCGTGGAACACGATGCCGGAAACGCCGTCGAGCACCACCATTCGGCTGGTGATGGCTTCGCCATCGCCGTTGTCGTGCGAACTGAACACGGTTTCGTGGAACTTGGAGCGGTTGGGGGCCTCGACACCGGCCATCGTGTTCTGGAAGGGCTTGAACCAGACATCGCGTTGGCAATCGCGAAGGGTCGCACCACTGCTGGTCTGCACAATGCCGCCGGTGGTGCCAGGGATCTCCACGCCATCGGCATCGGTGCCGAAGAGCTTCACCCCCACTTCGGCGTTCTCCACCACCGCATTGTTCTTCAGGATCAGGAAGCCCTGGTTGGTGCTGGGTGTCTGGGAGAGGGCGGCGTTGCCGAGGACTTCGATGCCCTTCCACAGGTGCCCACAGGAATTGTGCAGGATGCCGCCATCCACGATCACCTTGGCGCCGGGTTCGATGGTGAGCTTGGTCTGGGGAGCGAAGTTGACGGTGCCGGTGATGGTGAACTGGGCGCCACTGGCTACGCGAAGGTCTTGCGTGAGGTTGATGTGCCGGTCCCAAGTCACGGTCCCCGTGATCAGCTTCTCCAGGGTGGTGCGCTCCGCGTTCCTGCCGGCATACTCCCAAGCGGCAGTGCGCGCTATGTAAGGGGCGCCGGTCGGATACAAGCGCTCCTCGCATTGTCCCATGAAAGTCTGGAGTCGCAATGGCACGCTCACCTCTTCTTCGGGGTAGAGCAGTTCATCCGGTTCGGCCATGAACCGGTCGAGATGCTCCCAAAGGCTCTGACCCGGAGATAAGGGTGCTTGTAAGGAGGCTCCACAGCTAATGGCAATAAACGTGAACGCGAGGTTGTGGCGGCGTTTCATGGCTGTCGGGATGGGATGAAAAGAGCGATCCGAAAGAAACTATGGGTCCTCCGCGATCACCGGTTGCCAGGCGCATGTCCATCCTGCTATCCCTTCGGCCGCGAGCGGTCGCCCCCCGGTTCGCACACCGATCCCATCACCTCCTCGAACCGGCGCACCACGTTCGGCCACGTGAAGCGTTCCAGCACGCGCTCGCGACCGTAGGCGCCCATTTTCGCATGCACCTCGCGGGAGCGTGCGGCGAACGCCAGCACGGCGTTGTACAGCGCCGGTGCATCGCCGGGCGGCAACAGGTAACCGTTGTGCATGTTCACCAGTTCGGCCGTGGCGCCCACGTTGCTCACGAAGATCGGTTTGGCGCGGGCCATGGCTTCGAGCACCACGGTGGGCATGCCCTCGAAGCGCGTGGGCAGCACCAATGCATCGCACTCGGCGTAGAGCCGGCCCAGCTGTTCATCGCTCACGCGGCCGAGCACTTCGACGTTGCCGGGCAGGCCACGTTCGCGATGGTGCTGCAGCAAGGGACCATCGCCCGCCAGCAGGAAGCGCACGTTCGGCGATCCCTGCGCGTGGATCCGCTGTGCCACCTCCATCAATACGTCCAGGCCCTTGTTGAAGGCGAACCGGCCCACGAAGAGCAGGCGCAAGGGTCCATCGCCCGCAGGCGCCGGTGCGGGGAGCACCGCAGGGGCATCCACGGCGTTGGGGATCACCACCACACGGCAGGAGGTGCCGCGCACCAGACGCTGCAGCACATCGGTGAGCAAGCCGCCAAGGCTCACCACCACCGCGCTCCGACGCACGATGTAGCGCAACGCCGCGCGGAACGGCCAACCCAGCAGGCGTTCCTTGCGGGTGAGCATCTGGAACATCTCCAGCCCGTGCGGCATGACCACCAGCCGATCGGTGAATCGGCCGATGTGCTTCCACACACAGAAGCCCTGCGATAGGATCACGTCCGGTCGCGCCCGTTCCAGTTCCGTGGCCACGCGCGCGCTGTAGGTCCACAGCTCACGGAGATAGAACCGGCGCACATCGATCGGTGCCACGTGCACCTCTTCGATGCCCAGCGCAGGATCGAACACGCCCGGACCATGCGGGTGGATCACGGTGAGTTCGATGCCGGGCCGCTTGGCCAGGTGCTCGGCGAGCAACCGGGAATGGCGCTGCATGCCCCCCATGGCATGCGGAACGATCCCATCGGTGCACAGCACCACGCGCATGGTGCAAGGGTACGAAGGTGCCCGTGCTCAGCCGGCGATCGGCTCGCGCAACAGGGTGGCCACGCCCTGATCGATGTCCCAGCGCGGCTCCCATCCGGTGACGGCTTTCAGCTTGGCCACGTCGGCGAGCAGGTGCATGCGTTCGACCTTGCGCACGCGCTCCGGGTCCACCTCGATCGTCAGGCGTTCGCCGAGCTGGCGCTCGAAGGCTTCCACGATCTCGCGCACGCTGTACTCGATGCCCCGACCGATGTTGAACACCTCGAACCCGGGGATCCGCGCGCGCAGCAGCGCCGCGATCGCGTGGCTCATGTCCTCGGTGTGGATGAAATCGCGCTTGGGGTCCAGGTTGCCGAGCCGCAGGGTGCGTGAACCGGCCAGCACCTGCCGCTGGATCTCGGGGAAAAGGTGCGGATTGGTCTCGTTCGGGCCGAAGGCATTGAAGAAGCGCCCGACCACCGTGGGCACCCCGGAACGCCGGTGGAAGTCGCCCGCGATGCGTTCGGTGGCCAGTTTGGTGATGCCGTAGATGTCCATGGGACCGATGGGTCCGTTCTCGCGAAGCGGTCCTTCGGTGATGGGATACACGGCTGCAGTGCTCGCCACGAACACCTGCTCCACGGTGTGGACGGTTGACACGGCATCGAGCAGGCTCACCGTGCCGCGTATGTTCACCGAAGCGGCATCGACCGGGTGCTGGTTGCAGTACGGTATGAAATGCAACGCGGCCAGGTGGATCACCTGCTGCGGGCGAACCGCTTCCAAGGTGCGGCGCACAGCGCCCTCCTCGCGGATGTCGACCCGGTGGAACCGCTCGTCGGGCACCGGAGCGAGGGAACGTTTGCCGAAGCTCAGGTCATCGAGCACGTGCACCTCGTGCCCTTCCTTAACCAGGTGGGTGCCCAGCGCAGAGCCGATGAAGCCCGCACCGCCCGTGATCACAATGCACTTCGACATGGGTGCGCGAAAGTAGGTGCCCCGCCCCGGCGATCACACCAAGGACGCGAGCACGGCCCGATAGTGGTCCGCGTAGGCCGTTTTAGTGAACCGCTCGGCAGCGAACCGGTGCAAGCGTTCACGCTCCTCCCTTGGCGTGGGCCGGAATTCCGGCAACGGCCGGCCTTCCAGGTACACCGTTCCGAGGCCCTGCCGCTCCACCAGGCCGGAAAAGTCGCCGATGCCCGGACTGATGATCACCGGCAGGCCGGCGGCCAGGTATTCGGCGAACTTGGTGGGCGAGGCCACGCGGTTGGTGAGGGTGGGCTCGCGCACCAACAACGCGTGATCGCAGGTGGCGAGCAACGAAGGCACGCGTTCGGCTTGCACCCATTCGCGCGCGATCCGCCCCGGGAACCGGTGCTGCAGGGCATGGATCGATGGATCGTCGGGGCTCAGGAAGAGCACCTCGGCGCCGGGTTGCTGCATGAGCTCAGCCACCAGGCGCTCCACCAACGGGAACGACTGCCAGCCCGCAGCCGAGCCGGAATACACGAAGCGCACACGCTCCGCGGGTGCAGGCGCAGGCACGAGCGCAGTCATCGCGTTCAAGGTGCAGGGGATCACCGTATGCGCCGTGCCGGAATAGGCGTATCGTTCGCGCCAGTGCGCCACGAGAGCTTCGCTCACCGCGATGCGATGGTCGGTGGCGTTCACCGCCTCGCGTTCCAGGGCGGGCATGGCGTCGATCAGGCGCTGATCGTCCACCACGCGGTATTCCTGCCACTCCGCCGCATAGGCCCCGCGACCGTCGAAGCAGACCTTGTGGGTGAGGCCCCGGTCGCGCATGCGCAACGCCATCCACGTGGCGAAGGGGCCCCGGCAGATGAGGCCTGACGGGCGCAGCCACCGGCACACGGCCGCCAGGAGGCGCGTGTTCCATTTCCACCGTTGCGGCGTGGGCACCATGGGCAACACCCATGCGCCGGCGCAACGTGCGCGGATCGCGCGGCGCGCGGAGAAAAAGCCACGAGCGCTCACCAGGGCCACCAACTTCACCGGGTGTTCCCCCAGGGTGTTCAAGTGGTTCACCACACCGGCCACCTGGCTCCAATACACACCGCTCGGCTGATCGTTGTGGGTGAGGTAGAGGATCACGGCGGAACAGGGTGTGGCGGATGGTCCGCTTCAGGAACGGGCGCTCATGGCACGCGCTCCAGGACGTCGAACACGCGTTCGGTGGCATGGCCGTCCCACAACGGCGGGATCTCGCCGCGCTTGAACGCGCCGCGTTCGATCCGAGCGATCGCCTTGCGCACTTCGTTCAGGTCGAGGGGAACGAGTTCGTTGCTGCCCAGCGTCACCGTGATGGGCCGCTCGGTGTTCGGGCGCAAGGTGAGGCAGGGCACACGGCGGAAGGTGCTCTCCTCCTGGATGCCACCGCTGTCGGTGAGGATGAAGGAGCAGGTGGCGATCAGCTTCTGGAATGCGAAGTAGTCCAGCGGATCGGTGAGCACCAGCCCGCGGATCGCCCGCGCCTTGTCCCACGCTCCGAAACGCTCCAGGTTCTGGACGGTGCGCGGATGGATGGGGAAGACCACCTTCCGTTCGCGCGCGATCTCCGCGATCAGGTCCAGCAACCCGGCGAGGCGTTCGGGGACATCGACCGTGGCGGGGCGGTGAATGGTCATGAGCACGTGCCCGCCGTTCCCCAGACCGTGTTGCTCGAGCACCGGCGAGGCCATGACCTGCGGTTCGAAGGCCACGAGGGTATCGATCATGGTGTTCCCCACCAGATGCACGCGGCTCTCCGGCTTGCCTTCGCGGCGCAGGTTGTCCAGGCCGCTCTGTTCGGTCACGAAACACAGGTCGCTCAACTGGTCGGCGATGATGCGGTTGTGCTCCTCGGGCATAGTGCGATCGAAGCTGCGCAGGCCGCTCTCCAGGTGCGCCAACGGCACGTTCATCTTCGCGGCGGTGACGGCGGCGGCCAGGGTGCTGTTCACGTCGCCCACCACCATCACCAGGTCCGGGCGTTCATCCTGGATCACGGGTTCGAGGGTGCGCATCATGGCCGCGATCTGGGCGCTCGGGCTTCCGGCCCCCACCTCCAGCCAACGATCGGGGCGCAGGCCGAACTGCTCGAAGAACACATCGGCCATGCTGCTGCTGTAGTGCTGGCCGGTGTGCACGATGCGCACGTCGAAGCCTCCGCGTGCAGCGGCCACCTGCCGGAACCTCGTCACCTTGATGAAGTTGGGACGTGTGCCCACCACCACCATCAACCGCTTCATCCGAACTGTTTGGTGCGTGTGGCAATGATGTATTCCTGGCTGCCGGTATCGCTCACCTTGCGCGCAGGGGCGCCCGCGATCGTCATGTTCCCTTCGGGGAAGGACCGGTTCACCACGCTGTTGGCGCCGATGGCGGTGTTGTCGCCGATGGCTATGGCGCCGAAGATCTTGGCACCGGGCCCGATGTACACGTTGTCGCCCAGCGTAGGCACCAGGTCCTTCGGGCCGGGCTGCGTGCCGATCACCACATCCACATGGATGCGGCAGTTCCTTCCCACGCGCGCATCGGGGTGCACCACGATGGTGCCGCGGTGCGCGATGCTGAGGCCGGGCCCGAACACGTTGGGCGGTATGTCGAAGCCGCAGCGCACGCTCTGGTAGTGGAAGCGCAGGGAGTAGTACTTGTACACGATGCGCCAGAGGGGTCCGCGATCGCGCTTGCAGTTCATCATGTACTCCATGCGGCGCAACAGGCGCTGGAACTTCCACACCTCGTCGTAGGCCAGGTGGATGTTCTTCACCCGGCGAAGGGCGATCCGGTCGGCCTCCCGATGCTCCTGGAAGTCCTTGTAGCTCCTGATCATGGGGTGGCGGTGTGCCGGTTCCGGAGCAGGCGTACCATGGTTTCCGCGCCTGCGAACCCGAGCAATTTAAACAAGAGCACGTAGCGCTCGGTGGTGGCGCGGCCCACCTCCGGGGTGAAGCGCCGGGGCAGCATGCGGCGCCGATCGGCGAAGGCTTCCTTCCGGTCGTGCCCCACCAGGATCCGCAGGGCCATGAACAGGTATTGGTCCAGCGCGTCGATCTCGGCCTTGAACGCCACCGGGTCCCGCGCCACCAGATGCTGCTTGATCGCCCAGCGCAGGTCGATGTAGCGCCGCCAGTTGGCCGCGATGCCGCTCTGGCTGATGGAACCCGTTTCGCGTTTGAAGATGATGGTGTGGATCGATCGGTCCCATACCACCGTGCAGTTGTTGCGCAGCATGCGGAACATGAGCGTGTAGTCCTGGCTGCTGCCCAGGTTCTCCGGCCAACCGCCCGCTGTTTCCACGGCCTGCTTGCGCCACAGGTTGGAACAGGTGCACCCCAGTTTGGTGCGGATCAGGCCCATCCATGCGCGCCCGTATTCGGCCTCCACTGGAAGCAGCAAGCCATCGGGCATCACCGACTCGTAGTCCCCTACGATCAGATCCGGTGCGCCCGAGGTGGCGAGCAACGCTACCTGCCGGGAGATCTTCCCGGGAGCGAGCATATCGTCGGCATCGAGGAATTGCAGGTATTCCCCGGTGCTCGGTCGCATGCCCGCGTTGCGCGCGGCCGATGCGCCCTTGTTCGCCTGGTGCACCACGCGGATGCGGTCCGGATGCCGTTGGGCATGGGCCTGCAACAGCGCGGCGGTGCCGTCGGTGCTCCCGTCATCCACGCAGATGATCTCCAGGTCGCGGTGCTCCTGCGCGAGCACCGAACCGAGCGCACGGTCCAGGTGCGCCGCCACGTTGTGGCACGGTATGATCACGGAGACCTTCATGGAAGGGCTGCGAAGCTAACCGGCCGGCACGAGGGCGATCAGTGGAGGAGGCCCGCGCGTTCCAGGCGGCGGATCAACTCCTCGTCGAAGATGCGCACGCCCGCCTTGTTCAAATGGTTGTGGTCGTAGAAATGGTCGTGGTCGCTCAGGGGCAGGCCATGATCGAAGGCCAGGTCGATGAAGGGCACATGGCGCGGCTCGGCCACCGACCGCACCCATTCGGCGAAGGCCGCGTGCTTCTTCCGGTTGGCCGTGGATGGTGCGGGGTGGTTCACCAGCACCACCGGAACACCGCGCTCGCGGCACAGGTCCAGGAGCGCCATGAAGCTCTCCTGCATGCCGGCATACGGCTTCCACCGATCCTTGGGCTTGAAGTGGACCGGATGCCGCAGGGAGTCGGTGGTTTCGCAGTAGCCGCCCGCCCGGTAGGTACTGTCGGTGAAGAGGGGCGCGTGGTGCTGGAGCAGGGTTCGCACGGTGAGCAGCAGCAGGCCCCGGGGATCGCGCTGCGCAAGGCCCATGCCCCAGGCGGGCCGGTCCCAGGGCAGGTTCATCGTCAGGTCGCTGGTGGCCTCCAGCGGATCGGCCTCCATCATGATGTCGTAGCAATCGAAGATCAGCAGGCCGGTGTTGCTGCTGTCGATCACTTCACCCACGATGCGGCACGAATGCAACGGGGTCTGTGCACTGCTGCCCAGGTTGAAGAAGGAATGGCCGTGCGCACGGAAGATCGAGGGGTCGTAGCCCCGATAGGCGTGCGAGGAACCGATCACGATCGCATCGAAGTGCGAGCGGCGCAGCGCGTCGAACTCGGTGTACCGTTGCCAGGTATCGCCGCCCTTCCAATGGAGCTCGGGGAAGAACCAATGCACGAGCGGGCGGCCCTGGCGATGCACCAGGCACAACGCCGCCAGCACGCCCACGTACACCGTTACCACCACCACGGTGGTGCGGAGCAGGCTGAAGAAGAGGACGCGGCGCATTCAGAACTGGAAATAGATGAAGGCCGTCTTCCCGAAGTACCCGAAGAGCAGGATCGTGGCCGCGAGTCCGCCGTACAAGGCCACGGATGTGTTGCGTGCCAGGGGGGTGCGTCGGTGCTTCACCAGGTCGTCCATCCAGGGATCGATCACCAGGAACAGCACCGCGAGCAACAGGGTGAGGGACGTGTAGGCCGGTCCCATGTCCTTCATCACGTCCGGCAGGGGGTTGCTGAACACGGCTGGCATCTTGCGCAGCGCCAGGAACGCATCGTGCACATCCCTGGCGCGGAAGAACACCCAGCCCAGCACCACCAGGTGGAAGGTGATGAACACCTGGGCCCAGCGCCAGGGCCGCCACCGCAACCGTTCGTACAGCGCCGCCCAGAACGGTGCGAACACCAGGGCGAGCACCAGGTAGGTGCCGTGCAGCCCGCCCCAGATCACGAAGGTCCAATTGGCGCCGTGCCAGAGCCCGCTCACCAGGAACACGAAAAGCAGGTTGAAGTACCAGCGCGCACGCCGGACACGGTTGCCCCCGAGGGGGATGTAGAGGTAGTCGCGGAACCAGCTGCTCAGACTGATGTGCCAGCGCGACCAGAACTCGCTGATGGACGCGCTGCGGTAGGGCTTGCGGAAGTTCTCCATCAGATCGAAGCCCATGACCCGTGCGGCGCCGATGGCGATGTCGGTGTAGCCGCTGAAGTCGCAGTAGATGCGCAACGCGAAGAGGTAGGTGGCCAGCGCCACGGAGGCGCCGTTGTGGTGCCCCAGGTCGTTGTACACCTCGTCCACGATCGCACCGCAGCGATCGGCGATCACCAGCTTCTTGAAGAAACCCCAGAGCATGAGCTTCA
>CAZFAW010000077.1:0-9268 GCA_964517015.1 uncultured Chryseobacterium sp. | reverse complement strand
TTGTAGGCGTCCTTCAGCTCCACGTACTTGCCCACCAGGCCGATGTGCACCTCGCTCTTCGGGTGCTTGTAGCGGCGCAGGAAGTCCTTCCACCCGTCCAGGTCGGCCTCCGGGTAGGTGCCGATGCCCAGCTTGCGCAGCACCACTTCGTCGAGCTTCTGCTCCTGCATCATCAGGGGCACGTCGTAGATGGTGTCGGCATCGCGGCTCTCGATCACCGCCTCGGGGTCCACGTTGCAGAAGAGGGCGATCTTCTCCTTCATGCCCTTCAGCATGGGGTGCTCGGTGCGGCACACCAGCACGTCCGGCTGCACGCCCAGGCTCAGCAGTTCCTTCACGCTGTGCTGGGTGGGCTTGGTCTTCAGTTCGCCGGTGGTACCCAGGTAGGGCAGCAGGGTGAGGTGGATCGTGAGGCAGTCCTTGCCCTTGGCCCATTTCAACTGGCGCATGGATTCCACGTAGGGCAGGCTTTCGATGTCGCCCACGGTGCCGCCGATCTCGGTGATCACGAAGTCGTAGATGCCCCTGCGCCCCAATGCCTGCACGTGGGCCTTGATCTCGTCGGTGATGTGGGGGATCACCTGCACGGTCTTGCCCAGGAATTCGCCACGGCGCTCCTTGTTGATCACGTTCTGGTAGATCCGGCCGGTGGTCACGTTATTGGCCTGGCTGGTGGGCACATCGAGAAAACGCTCGTAATGGCCCAGGTCCAGGTCGGTCTCCGCACCGTCCTCGGTCACGAAGCACTCCCCGTGCTCGTAGGGGTTCAACGTGCCGGGATCCACGTTGATGTAGGGGTCGAGCTTCTGGATGGTGACGGTGAAGCCGCGCGCTTGCAGCAGCTTGGCCAGGCTTGCACTGATGATGCCTTTGCCGAGCGAGGAGGTGACCCCGCCTGTGACGAAAATGTACTTGGTGGAGCCCGTCATCGCTGGTGAAGAGGGCTCATGGACGAGCCGCGATCACGGGGCGTAAATGTAAGCATGCGACCCTGTGCTCATGCGACCATGTTCGCACGATCGCATGGGCGCGGTGGCCTGTGCGTCAGAACGAATAGCTCACCCCCAGGCTGGGCAGGATCGGCAATTGGTCCACGCGGCGATAGCGCACGCGGTCGAAATAGAAGATGTTGTCGCGGTCCAGGGCATTGGTCACCCCGGCGTCCACCTGCACGGTCTGGCGTTCATCCAGCTTCCAGGTCTTGGTCAGGCCCAGGTCCACGCGGGCGTAGTCCGGCAGGCGGCCGTCGTTCAACCGGGCGTAGATCGTGGTCAGTTCGCCGTTGCTGGACCAATAATCGGTGCCGATCTGGCCGTAGAAGGGATCGCCCTCGTAGAACCCCTGGGTCTGGGTGAAGGGGAACCCGCTCCCGAAGTTGAAGCGCACGCTGGCCTTCCAGCTGTCGAAGCGCCCGAAGGTGTAGCTGGCCAGCAGGTTCACGTTGTGGCGGCGGTCCCAGATCGGGGCGTATTCGATCCGTCCATCGTCGCGCGTCACGAAGCTCAGGGAGTACACGGCCCAGAAGTAGGCCCCGCCCTTCTCGTACTTCAGCGCCACATCGGCGCCGTAGGCGTTCCCGGTCTCCACGATGAAGTCCTTGCGCAGTTCCTCGGGCTTGTCCGCGAACTGGGGCGAATCGTCGTAGATCTTGTTGCGGTTCAGGTTGGTCACCTGTCGGAAGTCCTTGAACCAACCCTCCACGTTCACGGTGATGTCCGGTGCGGGATCGAATTCCACGCCGCCCAGCAGGTGGTTGGCGCGTTGCAGGGCATCCTTCAGTTCGCGCGTGGTTCCATCGCTGCTGGTGATGTTCTCCGGAACGTCGGTGGGGCTGCTCAGGAACCCGTAGAACAGGTTCACCACATCGCGGTCGCTGTTGGCGGCCACCAGGTTCTGGCTGTAGCGCCCACCGGCCAGCTTGAAGCGCACGTTGTCCGTCACGTTCCACTTGAAGCCCAGGCGCGGTTCGATGTTGGCCACCGCAAGGCTGGCGTAGTAGTGCAGGCGGATCCCCGGATCGATCACCACCTTGCCCACGTTGATCCGGTAATTGAAGTACCCCGCGAATTCCGTGGTGTTCTCCTCCTGCTCGATGGCCTTGCCCACGGAATTGAAGAACTTGAAGTTGGTGCGGAACCCGAGCAGGTCGATCCCGTAGCGCACTTCGTTGTCGCCGGGGAAGTATTTGAAATTGAGCCCGCCGTTGAAGCCCGCGATCTCGCTGGTGCGCGGCAGCAGCCCGGCCTCGTTCAGTTCGATCGTGTAGTTGCTCACGGCGAACACGCCATCGATCAGCACCGAACTGCCCGAAGGCACCAGCACGAAGTTGGTACCCGCGCCCCAGTTGTTCCAACCCAGGTCGCTAATGCCGCGGTACTTCACCCCATCGCTGAAGTTGAAGCCGAAGAGGTTGAACTTGCTGCCGTTGGCCCCGTTGAAACTGAGCTTGCCGTACAGATCGGTGAACGTGTAGGGCAGACCGGCCGAATCCACGTAGCTGTAGAGGGCCTTGCTGCTTTGTTCCAGGTAGCTGTGGCGCGCATTGAGGAGGAAACTGCTGGAACTGCTGCCGGGATCCGTCTGCTTCTTCATGGGCCCTTCCAGCAGCAGCTTCCCTGCGAAGGTGCTGGCGCTCACCTTGCCGGCCAGGCGGGTCTTGTTGCCATCGCGCGTGGTGATGTCCATCACACTGCTCACGCGGCCGCCATGCTCCGCGTTGAACCCGCCGGTGTAGATGTCGGCGTTGCGGATGATGTCGTTATCGAACACGCTGAACAGCCCGATGCTGTGGAAGGGGTTGTACAGCACCATGCCGTCGAGCATCACCTTGTTCATGATCGGCGATCCGCCGCGTATGTAGAGCTGGCCGCCCTGGTCGCCGGTGAAAATGACACCGGGCACCATCTGGAGGTATTGGGCCAGGTCCTTCTCACCGCCCACGGCCGGCATGCGCTCGATCTGTTTGGGTTCCACGCGCGTGATCGCCATGCGCACTTCGGTCTGCGCCTCCTGCTTCTCCTTGCTCACTTCGAAGGTGCGCATCACGATGCTCGACTTCTTGATGTAGAGCTTTTCGGTGAGGATCTGATCTGCCTTCACCGTCACCGACCGGGTCAGGGTGTCGTACCCCAGGTAGGTCACGCTGAGCGTGTAGGTGCCCGGCTGCACCTTGGTGATGGAATAGTAACCGTTCACATCGGTGGCGGCGCCCAGGCCCGTGCCCAGCAGGCTCACGTTGGTGAAGATGGAAGGCTCGCCGGTCTCCTGGTCGTACACGAACCCGCGGATCGTGGCCGTTTGGGCCAGGCTGAACAGGGGCAGGGCCAGCGGAACGATCGCCAGCAGGTACTTGCGGAATGGGTGCATGGGGATCCGTCTTGCAGGAGGGCGCCAAATGTAGACGGACACCTGCACCCCGGCGTGGCTGTTTGACGAGCGGTAGTGGAAGGGCGGGAAAGGTGCCCCGCACCCGCTTCAGAGCAACGTGCTATCGGTGTGGCGATCGTTCGGCCAGGCGCCGGGAGGTGGCGGAAGGGGCGGCTCCGTTTCCGCGCGGCTCCCCGTGCCGGGCACGCCCTCCCCGTTCGCGAGCGCATCTTCCTCCTCGAACACGATCGGCCGCGGCAGGTGCGCGGGTTCCACCGCGCGAAGGGACCAGGCCATGGCGGCGCCGATGATCCCGCCCCAGAGGTGGCTCTCCCAACTGAGCCAGGCCATCACCGGAAGGATGCCCCAGACCATGCTGCCGTAGAGGAACACCATGAGCAGCGAGACGGCCATGAGGGTGCGCTGCCTGCGGATCACGCCGCTGAAGAACAGGAAGGACGCGAACCCGTAAACGATCCCGCTGGCGCCGATGTGGTGCTCCGGCCTGGCGGTGAGCCAGACCCCGAAGCCGCCCAGCAGCCACACCGCGAGGGTCACACGGAGGGCGGCCTTGGGGTAGAAGTACTGCAGGCACCACCCCAGCACGAACAGCGCCACGCTGTTGTTGAAGAGATGGTCCAGATCGCCATGGAGGAAGGGGGCGGTGAGGATGCCCACGGCGCCCAGGGTGTCGCGGGGCACCAGCCCGGATCGGGCCATGTTCAGCCGGTAGGCATGGCCGATCAGGAACACGCTCCAGATCACCAGCAATGCCAGCACGGGCAGCACCGCGGCGGTGAACATGCGGCGACGGCCCACGCGTTGTTCGGTATCTTCCACGGCACCGAAGATGGTCGATCATCGGGCCGATCGCCGTTCCGGCCGTTCCGTCAGGGGCGGGCCTCTACTTTTGGCACATGCGCTTGTTCACCCTGTTGCCGGTCCTGGCCGTTCCCGTGGTTTTGGGCTGCCTATCCACCACCACCGGTCCTTCCACCGTTGCCGTGCAAGACACCACCGCCACGGCTACAGCGGCTCCGCAAGGGCTCAAACCACCCAGCGATTTGGCGCTCCTCATGCGCGAGATGGTACGGTTCAGCGACAGCACGAAGGCACATCTGCAGCGCGGGGCCGACCTGCTCCCCTACCCCGGCGACTTCGTGCGCATCCATACCGCCACGCCCACTGATGGTAGGATCGACATGGATCGCGCCACATTCGATTCGTTCGCCGACCACTACCTGGCCCAGGTGAAAGCGCTCTACGACGCCCAACCGGCCGATCGCCAGCGCGTGTTCAACGCCACGTTGAACGGATGCACCAACTGCCACACGGTGGTCTGCCCCGGGCCGATGATGAAGATCAAGAAGATGTACGTGCCGGTGATGTGAAGCGAGCATGCGTTCCGCGTTCCTTCTCTGCGGTCTCCTTTTCCTGGGGTGCACCACTTACCGGATGCCGGTGGAAAGCCTGCGCACACAGCTCGAAGGCGCCTCGATCTCGCCCGTGCACGTGCAGGGACCGATGGGTGGGCGGTACACCTACCCGGCCAACGACATCCGCACCATCACGTGCTTTGACAAGAAGGGCCGGCCCGTGGAACTGCGCAATGGGCCGTCGATCGAAGCGCGTCTGACCACACGCGATGGCAGGCGGCGCATCCTGTACTTCGATCGGCTCATGTTGCGCAACGACACCCTGATCGGCAGTCCCTCTCGGTTCGCGGGTGATCTGGTGACGAAGATCCCCTTCGCGTTGATCGGAACGGTGGAGATCCAGGACGGGAAGAAGAACTTCATTTACGTGGAGCACTGATCGCTCCGGCCGTTCAGAGCTTCACCACCTCGGCATCGGCCATCGCCGCGTAGATCCTCTTTGCCACGCTTTCGTTCACGGTTGCCAGCGGCAGGCGTACCTGCCTGCCACAAAGCCCGAGGATGTTGAGCACCTCCTTGATCCCGCCCGGGCTGCCGTCGGCGAAGAGCAGGGTGATCAGTTCGATCAGCTTGTAGTGCTCGGCACGGGCCGTGGCGTAGTCGCCCTTCAGCGCAGCATGCACCAGGTCTCCGAACTCCGCCGGCAGAGCGTTACCCACTACGCTGATCACGCCTTCGCCGCCCATGGCAATGATCGGCAGGGTGAGGGCGTCGTCGCCGCTGATCACCAAGAAGTCCTTGGGGCGGTGCTTGAGGATCAGGCCGATCTGATCGAGGTTGCCGCTGGCCTCCTTGATGCCCACGATATTGGAGAAGTCGCGCGCGAGCCGTAGCGTGGTCTCGGCGGTCATGTTGCTGCCGGTGCGGCCGGGCACGTTGTAGAGGATGATCGGCAGCAGGCTGGCCTGGGCAATGGCCTTGTAGTGCTGGTAGATGCCCTCCTGGTTCGGCTTGTTGTAATAGGGGCTCACGCTCAAAATGCCGTCCACGCCGCTCAGGTCGTAGCTCTCGAGTTGGTGCACCACCTCGGCGGTATCGTTGCCGCCCACGCCCAGTACGATGGGCAGGCGGTGGTGCACCACTTCGATCACCTGGGCGAGCACTTGCTTCTTCTCCTCGCTGGAAAGGGTGGCGCTTTCACCCGTGGTGCCCATCACCACCACGTAGTCCACGCCACCGGCGATCTGGTGCTC
Organism: uncultured Chryseobacterium sp.; assembly: GCA_964517015.1. Taxonomy (GTDB): domain Bacteria; phylum Bacteroidota; class Bacteroidia; order Flavobacteriales_F; family PHOS-HE28; genus PHOS-HE28. The sequence continues at coordinate 3,273 of CAZFAW010000077.1, read as the reverse complement.
GATCACGCGTACCAGCCCGGCGTGGTCGATCGCGCCATTTTCACGGAAGGGGGTCACCAGTGCGACGCCGAGGCCGCGGAAACGATCGTCCATCAATTCAAATGGTGTTCGGTGGAAGGTTGCCTGTCGCCGCGCGCATTGATCATGAGCAGATAACGATCCACCTGGGTGATCAACTGCGGAAGGCTCTGCCCCCCCGCCATGTCGATCATCATGTCAAGGAAGCGTTTTCCGTTCTCGCTGTAGCGGCCCACCTTGAAGCGCGCACGGCTCTTGGCCACGATGTATTGCACGGGCAGATAGTCCTGCAACGACAGGTCGATCAGGATCTCGAACTCCTCGGCGATGAAGTTGTTCACCGTATTGCCGCCGGGGATCCGGTACCAGTTCAGGTCCTTCTGGCAGAAGGGATCGAAGTTGAGCTTCGGGATCATGAAATGCGGAAGGTCCTTCTGGTCCACGTACCCGATGCATTGGATCCGGTGGATGCCCAGTTCCTCCTTCACCTTCTTCACGTAGTTGCGCACATGGTTGTAGGCCGCTTCGTCGGTGGCCAGGTACACGATGCCCACCTTGCCGGCATCGGCCAGGTTGCGTGGAACGGGCTTGCGATCGGGCATGTCCTCGCGCAGCAGCGCGCGGCGGCCCAGCCATTCCTTGATGCGATCGAACAACCTCATTCGCCGATCATGTTGCGGAACTCCTTTTCGCCGATCACCCTCACGCCCAGTTCATCCGCCTTCTGGCGTTTGGCGGGGCCCATGTCGGCGCCGGCGATCACAAAGCTCGTCTTCTTGCTGATCGAACCGCTCACCTTGCCGCCGTGGCGTTCGATGGCTTCCTTGATGCCGTCGCGGCTGAAGGTCTCGAACACACCGCTCACCACGATGCTCTGCCCGGCGAGGCGGTCGCTGGCGGTTGCTGCGGTGCCGGGGTCCATTTCCAACCGCACGCCGGCCGCGCGCAACCGTTCGACAAGGGCGCGATTGCCCTCCACAGCGAAGAAGTCGGCGATGCTCTCGGCGATCACCTCCCCGACCTCATCGACCGCGGTGAGTTGCTTCCGGTCCATGGCCATGAGGCGTTCGATGCCTCCCACGGCGCGGGCGATCCGCTTGGCCACCGTTTCGCCCACGTGCCGGATCCCGAGCGCGTACAGCACCCGGTCGAAGGGGATCGCCTTGCTGGCTTCGATCCCGGCGATCAGGCGCATGGCGCTCTTCTCCTTCCAGCCTTTTCCCAATGCGAGTATCCGTTCCGGGGTCAGGTCGTAGAGGTCTGCCACGTCCCGGATCAGGCCTTCGTGGAAGAACTCTTCCACGGTTTCGCCACCGAAGCCGTCGATCTCCATGGCCCTGCGCGAAACGAAATGCTCGATGCGCCGGGTGATCTGCGGCGGGCAGTGGTGCTCATTGGGGCAGTAGTGCTGCGCTTCGCCCTCCAAGCGCACCAGTTCCGTACCGCACTCGGGGCACCGGTGCGGGAACCCCACGCGGCGCGCATGCGCCTGCCGGTGCTCCTTCACCACTTCCACCACCTGCGGGATGATCTCGCCCGCTTTTTCCACGCGAACACGATCGTGTTCGTGAAGATCGAGCCGCTCGAGCTGATCGGCGTTGAAGAGCGACGCGCGCTTCACGGTGGTGCCCGCCAGCAGCACGGGTTCCAGTTCGGCCACGGGCGTCACCGCGCCGGTACGCCCCACCTGGAAGGTCACGGCGTTGAGGCGGGTAATGGCCTGCTCGGCGGCGAACTTGTAGGCGATGGCCCACCGGGGGCTCTTCGCGGTGAGGCCGAGTTCCTCCTGCACCGCGAGGTCGTCCACCTTCACCACGATCCCGTCGATGATGAAATCGATGCCTTGACGGGCCCGGTCCCAGTGGTCGATGAACGCCATGATGCCGTCCACGTCATCGGCCTGCGCGATGAAGCGCTGTTGCACCGTGGGCGTCTTGAAGCCCCATTCGGCAGCCTTCAGGATGTTCCGGAAATGGCTGCGCGTGGGCAGCTCCTCGCTCTGCAGGGTGTAGATGAAACTGGTGAGGCCGCGCTCGGCCACCAGTTTCGGGTCCTGGTTCTTGAGGGTTCCGGCGGCGGTGTTGCGTGGATTGGCGTAAAGTTCCTCACCGTTGCGTTCGCGTTCGGCGTTCAAGCTGGCGAAGCGGTCCTTGGTGAAGATGACCTCGCCGCGCGCTTCCAGTTCGGCGGGCCAGTCGGTGCCGCGCAAGTGGAGCGGGATCGCGCGAACGGTCCGGATGTTCGCGGTGATGTCCTCCCCCCGCTCGCCATCGCCCCGCGTCACCCCGCGCACGAGTTCGCCGTTGGTGTAGGTAAGGCTGATCGCCACGCCATCGTACTTCAGTTCCATGGTGTACCGTGTACGCCCCACGCTCTTTTCCACGCGCGCCACGAACTCGGCCACTTCCTCGCGGCTGTAACTGTTGCCCAGCGACAGCATCGGGTACCGGTGCTGCACCACGGGGAAGTTCTTGGTGATGTCCCCGCCCACGCGTCGGGTGGGGCTGTTGGGCGAGGCAAGGTCCGGGAACGCGGCTTCGAGCGCCTCCAGTTCCTTCATTTTCTCATCGAACTCACGGTCGCTGATCGTGGGGGCCGCCAGCACGTAGTAGCGGTGGTTGTGCTCTTCGAGCGCTGCGCTGAGCGATCGGATGCGACGCGCGGCTTCGGTCCTGTCCATGGCGGTGCTCATCGCTTCATGGCGTGCACGAACCGGTCGTGTCCGCTCAGGTCCTTCAACACACGCACGGCGTGCCAGCCTTCTCCTCGCAACAGCGCAGCGATGCCGTGCGCATGTGCGCGATGGGCTTCGAACCACAAGGCTCCACCGCGCGGCAGGGCGGGCGCAGCGGCCGTGGCGATGGCGCGGTAGAACACCAATGGGTCATCGTCCGGCACGAAGAGGGCCAGGTGCGGCTCGTGTTCAATGACGTGCGCGGCCAGCGAGGGCGCCTCGCTCCGCGGCACATAGGGCGGATTGCTCACCACCAGGTCCGCATCCGGCAGCGCGAAACCGGGTGCAAGTGCGTCGGCCACCACGAAGTCCACCTCCAACGCGTTCAGCGCCGCGTTCTCACGGGCCGTGCGCAGGGCCTGCTCCGATCGATCCATGCCCACCACGTGCGCCTGGGGGCGGTTGCGCTTCAAGGCGAGCGCGATGCAACCCGATCCGGTGCCGATGTCCACGATGCGGCGCGGGCGCTGCGACCGGTCGGCCAGGATATGGTCCACGAGTTCCTCGGTCTCCGGGCGAGG
>CAZFAW010000076.1:0-9370 GCA_964517015.1 uncultured Chryseobacterium sp. | reverse complement strand
GTGCAGCGACCGCTGCGCGATCCGCATTGCACGCACCGGGGGCATTTGCGATCCACCCATCGTACCGGTGCACTGGCGACCGGGGACCGCGCGATGAACCCATCGGTGGTCCGCTTGTTCCATATGGCCGCGCACGCCTGGCTGGCGCTGTACATGCTGGCCCTGCTGGTGCTGGGTGAGGCCGCTTGGACCAATGCCCCGGTGGAACTGTTCACCAAGCCGGGATCGACCGCTTGGTCACTGCACCACGCCGTCGATGCGTTCACGGGAGCATACGGCTCGTGGCTGTGCGCGTCGCTGGGGGTGATCGCCGTGGTGCAGCTACGCCGCGCGCGGTGGTGGCTGGGCCTGGTGGCGTGGGCGTTGTTCCGCGCGATCACGTTCCGCACGTGGCTCGCAAGCAACGGCGGCATCCAACTCATGGAGAACATGTTGCTATGGTCGGCCCTCATGGCCGTTCCGCGCCGTGCGGAACAGGTGGCCGTAGCCGCGTTCTGGATCGCCCGCCTGCAACTGCTGCTGGTCTATGCCGTCACGGCGGCGCACAAGCTCACGGGCAGCGCATGGATCGACGGGTCGGCGGTGCTGCGAGTGGCGCACGATCCGCTTTTCCACCTGGGCTGGCTGGCACACCTGCCCGGCCTGTGCCGCCTGCTCACCCATGGAGCGCTTTGCTGGATGGCCCTGTTCGCAATGGCCGTTTGGTGGCGCGGGTCAAGGCGGGTGTTCCTGGCCCTCGGTGCCGTGTTCCACGGATGCACCGCGATCTTCATGGACATCCCGCAGATGGGGCTGGCGTTCATCGCCTGCTATGCATTGTGGTTGCAGGAGGGGGAAGCGAGGGCCGTTCTCCAGCGGTTCCGCCGGGGTAACGCAGTGGCGCTTCAGTGATCGGATCTGCGCCGCGGCCCCGGCACCGTGCTCGTTACCGTCGGGAAATCGTGGCGTCGTTCCGGCGCAGGTCCATCGGTGGCGGGGGGTGGCTCGTGCATGATCACCTCCGGGAAGAGCTTCGTGGGCACCGGTGCCTGCCCTGATCCCTTCGCGGGGAAGTCGCGTGCCCATTCCTTGTGGTTGTACACGCATACCGGCAAACAGATGCTGCAGTAGTTGTGCTTCGCGAAATAGGGGAAGCAATTGCCGGTGTCCACGCGATAGCGATCGTTCCCGAGGTGGTCCTTGCCGGCGGTGGGGTCGCGCTGGTCGGGGATCGCCTTCGCGGGGCAATGGATCCGGCAGGCCTTGCAACTGTCGCAGAACGCCGCGATGCCCGCATCGATCGGGTGGTCGCAGTCCATCGGAATGGAGGTGATCACGCTGCCCATGCGAAAGAGGGGGCCCAGCTCCGGGTGGATGATGGATCCGTGCCGGCCGAGCTCGCCGAACCCGGCCTTCAGGCCGATCGGTATGTGCAGCAGGTCGCTGTCGCCGATCGGATGTTCGACCTGGCAGGGGTAGCCCAGTGAACGGATCCACGCGGCGAGCTGGATCACGGTCTCACCCAGGGTCCAGTACACCCGAAGGCACTCGATCGCGCTCTCGCGCGAGGGTACCACCTGGAATTCGGTCCAGCGCATGCGCTGCCCCACGGCGATGGCATGTGTTTCGTTCACGCTTCGTCCGCGGTACAGGTCGCTGGGCTCGATCAGGCAGATACCTGCGATGTCCGCGCCGAACTCCCGCGCCTTCTCCTTGATCACACGGCTGGCTTCCGCTGGATCGCGGAAGGTCCTGCGCTCGTGAGCGACCTCGCCGGTGAAGTGCTTGTACTGCTCCTCGTGGATCGCCTTGAGGTAGCGGTCCACTTCTTCGATGCGGATCGATCGGCCGCCCACGCTCGCGTACCATTCATCCCATGAGAAGGCGGGAGGTGAGGAAGGGGCGGCGTTCATCGACCAGGCGATCACTCCTTCATGATGCGCAAGTACTCCTTCCACGGCCCCACCTCTTCCTTGTACTGTTTCGCCATCACGCGCGCGATCTGTTGCAGGTGGTCCATGTCGTGTGCCACCCACGTGCTCAACAATTGGCGCACGGTCACCGTACCGAACACCGGATGAACGCCGGTGCGGTCCATATCGGCCGCGCGCAGCCCCGTTTTGCGCAATGCTTCGAGGTTCTTCAACCGGAGCAAGGCGAACTCGTCCAACAGGTCCTCCAGGGATCTGCCCATGCTCTCGGTGAACATGGCGGTGCGGTCGAAGGGGCGGAACTTCTTCGCCTCCGCATCCTCGCTCAGGCATTTGTGCAGGCGTTCCATCCAGTCGGTGTGCTCGCCGTGGATCAGATGCCCCACCACATCGTAGGCGCTCCAGGTCCCGGCGCCTTCGTTCGCCCGCGACCAATGATCGGGCAGCCCGCGCAGCAGCTTGTCCAGCACGGCGGGCGTGCGTTCCAGGATCTCCATGGATCGATCCAGGTCGAAGGTCATGGCCGTTCGAAGGTAGGCGCCCTAGCCGCACACCGACAGCGAGGCCCGGTGGCTGCGTGGTCCGTGTTCACCACCCGATCGTGGCGCCGAACGTGGCGTTGCCCTGTGCGAAGAAGAAGTGCTGTTTCGCGCGATCCTCGGAGGTGCCGGTGGTCAGCACATCGGGCAGGTCGATGTAGCCGCCCTTCGCCGTGGCGCGCAGGTAGAGCACGCGGCAGAAGGTGAAGTGAATGCCCGCTTGCACACCGGCGCCCCAGCCGGCCAGGTGGAACCGGTTGTTGAGCCCCACGCCGAAAAGCCGCACGTCGGTGCGCGGGATCACCGGGCCCGCGAAAGCGCCTTCGAACACGTGCAAGCACCGGCGGCCGTTCCCACCGTTCCACAGGGAATGATAGCGGTCCGCATCCACGCTCAGGAGGTTCAAGCCGTCCGTGTGTTCGTACTGCAACACGTCGGGGGTGAGGGTGATCTGCTGCGTGTTGCTCCATTCGCCCGTGCCGGTGTTGCGGGCATAACCGTCCTCCTGGACCTTCTGCCCCTGTGCCACCACGTATTTCATATGGTCCAGACCGAGCGATACGCTCCAGCGTTCGTTCAGGAAGTACCCCACGCGGTAGTTGTACTGTGGGATCCAGATGTTCGCCGGAGCGAAGTAGTTCTTCGGACTGAACGGCTCCGGCCTGTCGACCGCCTTCACCTGCCGCAGGGTGAAATCGTAGTCGGGTCCCGTGAAGCGGATGTCGCTGCGCGTGAAGATCGCGCGGTTGTACCCCCAATGCACGAAGAGGCGTCCGCTCAACAACGAAGGTGCCGGAGGCTCCTGGCCGTTCGCAGGAACCAGGCCGCCGATCGCCAGGAGCAGTGCAAGGGTCGTGGAACGCACGGTGCAAAGATGCCACCGGTGGGGTGTCATGGAATGACCTTGCTCAACGCTCCGGGGAAGGTTCACCCCACGAACAACGGGCGCAGACGCATCATGCCGCCCACCTGGTACTTCACGCGGTCCAGTTCGCCGCGATCGGCGGCCCCTTTGATCGCGGTATCGATCATTTGCACCACCTGCCTGCACTCGTTCTCCTTCAATCCGCGCGTGGTGATGGCCGCCGAGCCGATGCGGATGCCGCTGGTAACGAAGGGGCTCTGCGTATCGAAGGGCACCATGTTCTTGTTCACGGTGATGCCGGCGGCGTGCAGGGCCCGCTCGGCGTCCTTGCCGGTGATGCCCTTGTTGCGCAGATCGATCAGCATGCAGTGGTTGTCGGTGCCGCCGCTCACGATCCGGTAGTCCAGCGCGGCGAGGCCATCGGCAAGCGTACGTGCGTTGGCGATCACCTGCCTGCCGTAGGCACTGAACGAGGGTTCCAGCGCCTCGCCGAAGGCCACGGCCTTGGCGGCGATCACATGTTCCAGGGGGCCGCCTTGCGTGCCGGGGAAGACCGCCGCATCGAGCACGGCGCTCATGGTGCGCGGTTCCCCCTTCGGCGTCTTCAGGCCCCAGGGGTTCTCGAAGTCGCTGCCCATCATGATCAGGCCGCCGCGCGGACCACGCAGGGTCTTGTGCGTGGTGGTGGTCACGATGTGGCAGTGGGGCAGCGGATCGTTCAACAACTTCGTTGCGATCAACCCGGCAGGGTGGCTCACGTCCGCCATAAGCAAGGCTCCCACGCCATCGGCGATGGAGCGGAAGGCGGCATAGTCCCAATCGCGGCTGTAGGCGCTGGCGCCGCAGATGATCAACTTGGGTTTTTCGGTGCGCGCCGCGTCGGCCACGCGGTCCATGTCCACACGGCCGGTGGCCTGGTCCACCCCATAGAAGGTGGCCCGGTAGAGCTTGCCGCTGAAATTGACGGGGCTGCCGTGCGTGAGGTGACCGCCGTGGCTCAGGTCGAAACCGAGGATCGTGTCGCCGGGCTTCAGGCAGGCCAGCATCACCGCGGCGTTGGCCTGGGCGCCGCTGTGCGGTTGCACGTTGGCCCATGCCGCGCCGAAGAGCTGCTTCACCCGATCGATGGCCAGGTTCTCGGCTTCATCCACGAATTCGCACCCGCCGTAGTACCGCTTTCCAGGCAATCCCTCCGCGTACTTGTTGGTGAGCACGCTGCCCAATGCGGCCAGTACCTGTTCGCTCACGTAGTTCTCCGAGGCGATCAGTTCCAACCCGACGGTCTGCCGGTGCGTTTCCTTCCGGATGATCTCGAAGAGGGCGCCATCGCGGTGCAGGACGGGCGGTGCGGCAGAAGTATCGGCTTCCATGGTGCCGAAGATAGCGGCGTGCTAGGCTGCCCGCTTCAGCGTCCAGCCCGCCCAGAAGAAGAAGAGCACCACGGGGTATTGGAGCATGTGCAGCAGTTGCACCGAGGCGGCTTCCAGCGGGGGCTGCCAGGGGGCTGCGGCGTGGAGCAGCAACGCCAGGCCGCCGGCCGCCGCATACCCCAGGGCCAGCGCCCTGGCATGGCGGTGATCGCCGGCCAGGAGCCGGGCGAGCCCGATCGCCAGCCCGAGCATGGCGCCGATGAAGCCCAGCGCCAGGGCCCATTTCGCCCGCTGGAGCGCGGGGAGCCCCCAGCCTTGCACCCAGCCCTGGAACAGGGTGTGGGCATAGGAGAAGTCGGTGGCGCGCTCCACGTGGTCGATCTGGTAGTTCAGGTTCACGAACAGGAATTCGCGTACGGCCCCGAGCACGATCGCCGCCAGTGCGATCAGCACGATCCAGCCGCGCCGGCTCATGCGCGTTGTGTCGGTCGCGCCAGGGCGCCGAAGCGTTTCACCCAGATCCACCACAACAGGAACACCCAGCCGTACACCACCACATAGAAGGTGTAGTCGTGGTTGAAGTTGAGCAGTTCGTAGTCGATGCGTGTGATGAGGCAGAGGGCGGCCACGCGAAACAGGTTGATGAGGTGGATGCTGAGCACGCCCAGCACACCGAACCAGAGCTTGTGCCGCGCGGGCCCCGGATAGGCCAGGAGGAAGATCAGGTACACGGCGAAGAGGCTCACCCCGTTGCAGGGGTCGCCGATCCACAGCAGCGTGCCGCCTTGCACGCCGATGGTGCGGAGCATCTCCGCATTCGGCGGCTCGGGGATCAGGTCGTAGCCCAGCGCACGCAATAACCAGCCGGCCTGGTGGATCAACGCGTCGATCACGGCGCGGTCCAGCACTCCCCATGGATGGATCACGAACGCATAGAGCAGGTACCAGCCCACGTACAAGCCGAGGCCCAGGAGAAGGAAGCGGTAGAAGGGATCTCGCGCGAAGGCCCGCGCGGAGGAGAACATGTCAATGCGCCTGCTTGGCGCTGCGCCGCAGGTCCAGTGCTTTCTTTCCGCCGAACAGGGCGCCAGCGGCGAGCAGGAAGCCGAGACCGCCATCGATGGGAATGCAGGGCGGGGGCCAGCACGGCGGCGGGCCACCCACCGGCGGCGGGCCCTGCGCGAACACGCCACCGATCACCGGGGCGGCCAGCAGGAACGCACAGACCGCGAAGCGTAATACAACCTTCATTTCAGAAGCGCTCAGGATCGAGTGCGCCAAAAGTAGAAAGATCCGCCAGTGCCGGACCGGTGCACCCGGAGCAGTTGTGAACATCCCCGACCCTAGCGCCGGACACGGGCACGGGCCACGGAGCGAAGCCCGGCGGATGCGCATCCTATATTCGCGCCCCCCGTGCGGGAGGGCGGCCGATCCGCCCCGCCCGCGGTACGGAAAACAGCACCGATCCCCGTTCATGGCAGCAGCGAAAGGGCAGAAGGGCGGCGGCATCATCGATACCGGCGATCTGCGCTATTTCCTGCGCATCGCTTCGAAGAACTGGTACTTCGTGGTGGTGGCCGTGGTGCTCAGTGCGGTCATGAGCTACCTGTACAGCTACAAGATCCCCGAGGTGTACGGGGCCAGCGCGCAGATCCTGCTCAAGGACAAGGACACCTACAACTACCAGAACCAGGTGTACCAGAACATCGGGTACGTGGCCGCTTACAGCGACATCGTGAACCAGAAGCGGGTGCTCACCAGCTACGACCTGATCGACAAGACGCTGAACAAGCTGGACTTCGATGTGTCCTATTACATCATCGGCCGGTTCAAGACCTCCGAGGCCTTCCGAGAACTGGCCTTCACGGTGAACATCGACCTGAGCGACAACAAGCTCTACGAGAAACCCTTCGACCTGAAGGTGATCGACGGCGAGCACTTCGAGCTGAGCTACGACCCCGGCAACGGGATCGTCACCAAGCAATACCCCTTCAATACCGACATCGCCGAGCGCGATTTCCTGTTGAACGTGCACACCAAGGCCCGGATCAACCCCAAGCGGCTCGAAGAGCTCAAGAACAGCACCTTCCAATTCGTGCGCCACAGCCGCCCGTGGCTGGTGAACAAGTACAAGCGCAGCCTCACGGTGGAGAACCTGGAATACACCACCATCCTGGAGGTGCGCGTGGAGGACGAGGTGCCCGAGCGGGCGAAACTGTTCCTGGACAGCCTGAGCCAGCAGTACATCGATTACACCATCCAGAGCGAGTTCGACATCAACGAGAACACCATGACCTACATCGACAAGCAGCTCGATGAGGTGACGGTGATCCTGAACAAGTTCGAGGACGAACTGGAGGACTACAAGGAGAACAAGTCGATCCTGGACCTGACGCGCGAGCAGCAGATGTACTTCGACCGCCTCTCCTACTACGAGGGCGAGCAACGCCGCAACCTGCTGCGGATCGAAACGCTGAACAACCTGGAGGACTACGTGGTGAACATCGGGGAGCAGAAGCTGCTGCCCGCCGGATCCTACGTGGCGGACAACGACCAGTTCCTGAACAAGGCGATCAACGACCTGTACGACATGCAGATGAGCAGGAACCGCCTGCTCTTCGATGCCACCTCGGACAACAACGTGGTGAAGCAGCTGGACGAGACGCTGAACCTGAACCGGATGAACCTGCTCATCTACATCCGGAACGAGCGCCGTGCCCTGGAGGCGAACAATGCGGAGGTGGGGCAGAGCATTACCGACTACGAAGGGTTGATCCGGGCGATCCCGCGATCGGAGCGCGACATCCTCAACATCCAGCGAAAGCTGCAGGTGAACGAGAAGCTCTACATGTTCCTGCTGGAGAAGCGCGCCAACACCGTGATCGCCAAGGCGGGCATCATTCCGCAGACCAAGATGATCGAGGCCGCGCGCGTGCTGGGCGTGGTACGACCGGACAAGTTGAAGATCCTCTACGCCTTCATCGTGGGCGGTCTGGTGCTCAGCCTGCTGGTGGTGTTCGTCCGGGTCATGTTCTACGACCGGGTGGAGAACGCCGAGCAGTTCCGCGACCTCACCGCGCTGCCCATCTTCGGCGAGATCATCGCCAGCGAGAAGGCCGAGGAGAACTACGTGGTGGTGGACAGCGATCCCAAGAGCGCCATCACCGAGAGCTTCCGCACCATCCGCACCAACCTGGAGTACCTGCAGGGGCGCGGCGAAGGCGGCAAGGTGGTGCTGGTAACGAGCTACCGCCCCAACGAAGGGAAGACCTTCTGCTCGGTGAACCTGGCGGCGATCCTGGCCAAGGCCGGCAAACAGGTGCTGTTGCTCGAACTCGACATGCACAAGCCGAAGGTGGGCATCGGCCTGAACATGACCAGCCCCACCGGCATGAGCAACCTGCTGGTGGGCCGCGCCACCATGGAGGAGGTGATCCTGCCCACGCAGTTCGAGAACTTCCATGTGATCCTCTCCGGTCCCACGCCGCCGAACGCCAGCGAACTGGTGCTGAGCAAGCGCCTGAACGAGCTGCTCGAGTTCGCCCGGCACCGCTTCGACTACGTGCTGATCGACACCCCGCCCGTGGGCCTGATCACCGATGCGCTCGTGATGATGAAGCATTGCGACGCCACGCTCTTCGTGGTGAACACCCGGTTCGCGAACAAGGACCACGTGCAGAGCGCCATCGAGGTGCAGCAATCCAACCCGTCCATCAGCTTCGGCTTCATCCTCAACGGGGTGCGCATCAAGCGCTCCAAGTACTACTACAACACCAACTACGGCTATGGTTACCGGTACGCCTACGGATACGGCACCGGGTACGGGTACGGCTATGGGTACGGCTATGGCCGGCGTAGAACGCAAGGCAAGGGCGGGAAACAGAAGGGCGGAGAGGCGAAGGACAAGCCGAACACCTGACACCGCGCGACCCCCATGGCAACTGCGGCACGTGACGGTGGTTGGACCCTGGAGATCCTCCCGCGTTCCGCGTGGTGGAAACTGGACCTGAAGGAGCTCTGGCGCTATCGCGACCTGATCGGGCTCATGACCCGTCGCGACATCACCGCGCAATACAAGCAGACCGTACTGGGACCGCTGTGGCATGTGCTGCAACCGCTGCTCACCACCTTCACCTTCGCGATCATCTTCGGGCGTGGCGCCGGACTCGCACCGCCGGACCTGCCTTCGGGGCTCTTCTACATGAGCGCCCTGGTGCCGTGGAACTTCTTCGCCAACGTGGTGAACCGCACCAGCCGCACCTTCACCGCCAACGTGAACGTGCTCAGCAAGGTGTATTTCCCGCGCCTGGCCGTGCCCATCAGCAACACCATCAGCAGCCTGGTGAGCTACGCCATCCAACTAGCCACACTGGCCGTCTTCATCGCGGGCTACGTCCTGTTCAAGCCCGACTTCCACTTCCACCTGCGGCCGGAGCTGCTCTTCCTTCCGTTGCTGGTGCTGATCATGACGGTGCTCGGCCTGGGCACGGGCATCGCGGTCTCGTCCATGACCACGCGCTACAAGGATGTCGGGTTCGTGGTGGGCTTCGGTGTGCAATTGCTCATGTACGCGAGCCCCGTGATCCTGCCGCTCTCACGCCTGCAAAGCATGCCCTGGCTGCTGCGCGTGTTCGAGGCCAACCCGATGACCCCGATCATCAACTGGAGCCGTGCGATCCTGTTCGG
>CAZFAW010000075.1:8235-9511 GCA_964517015.1 uncultured Chryseobacterium sp. | reverse complement strand
CCACCGTGGCACTGGTGAAATTGGCCGCCGTGCGCGGGGAGCCGCTGTTGAAGAAAAGCACGCGGCCGGTGTGATCGATCGCACTGATGCGCAGGTTGTCCAGACCGCCGTTGTTCATGCCGTTGGCGGTACTGCCGTAGCTGATCCCGTGGAAGTAGCGGCCATCGGGATAGCGCGTCTGCCCGGCATCGCCCACGTTGCGCAGGCTCACGTAGTTCCAGTTCCCGCCACCGAACGCACACCCGGCGTAGCTCGATGTGCTTACCGGATTCGGAGCCGTGCCGCATCCTTGTAAGAGGGCGTGGTTGGCCGGTAGAACGTACACACTGTCGTTCGGTGCGGTGTCGTTCGGATCGTCCGGGGGCACCAAGGGGTTCACGTCGGTGTTGTTGTAGATCACGATCAGTGCACCCACCGGCAGGGCGGCCCATTGCGCCGCATTGCTGAACCGGAGATGCCCGGCGGCCGATCCGCTGCCCGGCAGGGTGGTACCGAACGCGTTCAGGCCGGCGCCGTTGTTGTCGTCCACCTTCCAATTCCGGATATCGATCGTGGTGCAGGGCGCGCCACAGGCAAGGAGTTCGATAAACTCCTGGGCGCCGGTGCTGCCGTTGCTCAGTTCGTTCACCAGCAGTCCCGAGCAATCCGGGGTGTACGGAATACTGAGTTCCACATCATCCACGGCGAAGCTGGGGTCGCTGCCGCTGCCGTCGTTGTCGTTCACCCAGCGGAAACCGATGCGCACATTGGCATTGTTGTTCGCTGACGCGGGTAGGGCTACGCTGAAGGTGGTCCATTGCCCTTGACCGCCACAACCGCCTACCGGGGTCTTGGGCATGTCGCTCAACAGCGCCCACGTGGTGCCATCGAACCACCAGACGGAGGCATTGTCTTGCGTGCCCTGGCCGTTCTCCATGTACTTGAACCCGAGCGTGAGGGTGGAATAGCCGGTGAGGTCGATCACCGGCGACTGCGCCCGCTGGTCGGTCAAGGTGCTGGAACAAGTACCGCAAAGCAGCGAGCAGAAGGCGCACAAGGCAGCCGGGCAGCCGGCGTCGTAAGCTGCTCCGCAGTCGCCGGTGGGGCAGAACGCGCATCCGTTGGGAGAGGCGCACACGCCCACCAGTTCGTTGCCCACATGCAAGGTTTCGTTGTTGCTGGTGCAATCGGTGCCGCAGGTCCCCACGGCGTTCCCGTTCTCCCTGCAGCTCACGAACCAGCGGTTGGCACAGGCGCCTTGCGCGCCCAGGTTGGTCACGCTCCAAGCCCCGTTCAC
>CAZFAW010000075.1:0-8135 GCA_964517015.1 uncultured Chryseobacterium sp. | reverse complement strand
GGTTGGCACAGGCGCCTTGCGCGCCCAGGTTGGTCACGCTCCAAGCCCCGTTCACCCCCGCATAGGCCGCGGCATAGCAGCCCGTTGTGCAACCGTTCTCGAATTCCTCGACCCAAACGGCCCATTGGGTCCGGCCCGCAAGGGGGAGGAGCATGAGGAGAACGGATATTGAGCGGACCATGGAACGAGGGTTCGGAAGGTAAGACGATGGATCGCCCTCCGGGTCGCTTCTGCGGATCGGAGAGGGGTCTACTTTTGCCGCTCACGTTCCCCCGGTGGCAGATAAGATCCTCATCCTCGATCACGGTTCGCAGTACACCCAATTGATCGCGCGGCGCGTACGCGAATTGAACGTGTACTGCGAGATCCACCCTTACACCAAAGCACAGAACTTCCGGAACGACCCCGAGGTGAAAGGCGTGATCCTGGGGGGGAGTCCCTTCAGCGTGCACGATCCGAACGCCCTGGAGACGGATCTGGAAGGGATCCAGGGGCGCGTTCCCGTATTGGCCGTGTGCTACGGTGCCCAATTGCTGGCGAAACGCGCCGGTGCCCGGGTGGAGCGCAGCAACGTGCGCGAATACGGCCGGGCGCACCTGGACCGGATCGCCGATGGCACCGCGTTGTTCGACGGCATCCGGGCCGGCACCCAGGTCTGGATGAGCCATGGCGACACCATTGCCACCCACACGCAGGAAATGGACGTGCTGGCCGCCACGCATGATGTGCCCGTGGCCGCCTATGCCTTGCGGGGGCAACCCACCTGGGCGGTGCAGTTCCATCCCGAGGTGTACCACACCACGGATGGCCTGCAGTTGCTGCGGAACTTCGTGATCGGACTTTGCGGTTGCAAGGGCGACTGGACCCCGGCCTCGTTCGTGAACACCTGCGTGAACGACCTGCGCGAGCGCATCGGACAAGGTCGGGTGGTCATGGGACTGAGCGGCGGTGTGGACAGTTCGGTGGCCGCGTTGCTCCTGCACCGCGCCATCGGCGATCGCCTCCACTGCATCTTCGTGGACAACGGATTGTTGCGCAAGAACGAGTTCGTTTCCGTGCTTGAGAGCTACCGACACCTGGGCCTCAACATCAAGGGGGTCGATGCACGCCAGCGATTCTATGCGGCGCTGGTGGGGTTGGAAGACCCCGAAGCCAAGCGCAAGGCCATCGGTCGCACCTTCATCGAGGTGTTCGACCACGAGGCCCACGCGATCCCCGGTGTGGAATGGCTGGGACAAGGAACCATCTATCCGGACGTGATCGAAAGCGTGAGCGTGAACGGTCCCAGTGCCACGATCAAGAGCCACCACAACGTGGGCGGCCTGCCCGAACGCATGAAGCTCAAGGTGGTGGAACCGTTGCGCCTGTTGTTCAAGGATGAGGTGCGGCGCGTGGGCCGTGAACTCGACCTGGATCCCGCCCTGTTGGGCCGCCATCCGTTCCCGGGCCCCGGGCTGGGCATCCGGATCCTGGGGGAGATCACGCCCGAAAAGGTGGCGCTGCTCCAGGAGGTGGATCATATCTGGGTGCAGGGCCTGCGCGATGCGGGACTTTACGACAGCGTCTGGCAGGCCGGCGCGATCCTGCTTCCGGTGCGCAGCGTGGGCGTGATGGGCGACGAACGCACCTACGAGAACGCGGTGGCCCTCCGGGCGGTCACCAGCACGGATGGCATGACGGCGGACTGGTGCCACCTACCGTACGATGTGTTGGCACGGATCTCGAACAGGATCATCAACCAGGTGAAAGGCGTGAACCGCGTGGTGTACGACATCAGCAGCAAGCCACCCGCCACCATCGAGTGGGAATGATCCTCCGCACCATACTCGTTCTGGGCACCGTGCTCCTGCTCGGTGCGGCCAGTGCCCAGGAGACCCGGGTCCTGAACGGCCGCAAGTTCACCGTGCACACGGTGCAAGCCGGTCAAACGCTCTATGCCATCGGACGCCATTACGCCGTTCCCGTGGAGGCCATCCAGAGGGCCAATCCGGCCGCGGCTTCCGGGCTCAGCGTAGGCCAGGTGTTGCTCATACCCCAGGACGCCGTGGTGAAGAAGGAGGTTAAGAACGCACCGGCGCTCTTCGCCGGAGAACTGGCCCATACCGTTCGGAAGAAGGAGACGCTGTACGGCATCGCACGCATGTACGGCGTGGATCAGGTCGAACTGGTGAAACGGAACCCGGAGATCGCCGTGGGCGTGAAGGAGGGCATGGTGGTGATCGTTCCGGTGAACAAGGTGAGCGGAGTGAGCGAGAACCAGACCCGACCTGCGGCGGCCGATGGTTCGACCTTGCACGAAGTGGCACAGGGCGAGACGCTCTTCTCGCTCGGCCAGCGGTACGGGGTGGAGGCCGAGGCCATCAAAGCCGCCAATGGGGGGCTGCCCGAAGGCTTGAAAGCCGGTGCTCAAGTGCGGATCCCGGTTGCAAGACCCGTGGTGGTCACCACATCGATCATGGCAGACAGCTTGAGCCTGCGCCAGCGGTACGACATCGCCCTCATGCTGCCCTTCAGCATCGATCGCAACGACAGCGTGTTGGCCCTGGCGGAGGCCAAAGGCTATTACAGCTACACCGGCATCGCCACACAGTTCTATGCCGGAGCACGCATGGCCATCGATTCGCTCGAGCGGACGGGCCTCAACGCCGATGTGCGCGTGTTCGACATGGGTACGGATCCACAGGTCTGGAGCGCCGTGCTGAAGCGGCCCGAGGTGCGCGATGTGGACCTCTTCCTCGGCCCGTTCCACCGCACAGCCATCGAAGAACTCTCGCGCGTGAACAAACACGCCCACATCGTGTGCCCTGTCCAACAAAGCAACAAGGTGTTGCTCGGCCACCCCAATGTGAGCAAAGTGGTGAACGCCCGAGCGGACCAGGTGCAGCAACTGGCCCGGCATTGTGCAGCGCACCATGCCCTGGACAACATCGTCCTGTGCCGACCGGACCTGCCGGCGGAAAAAGACCTGCAGGAGCAAATGGCGCGGGCGCTCCAGGATGCCCTGATGGCGCAACCCTCACGTCTGCGCGATTCGGTCGTAGTGGCGCGACCGGGCAAACGCGACATCACCGATCTGGTCGAACGGCTCGATGCCGCCCGAATGAACGTGGTGGTTGTGCCGAGCGAGGATGTGGAGAGCGTCACGAACATCGTGGGCAAACTGGCGCCGATTGCCGGCAGGTACCGGATCACCGTGTACGGCCTTAACAGCTGGCTGGATATGGGATCCATCGAACCGTTGGACATGGACAAGCTCGACCTTCATGTACCCGCATCCACGTTCGTGGATCACCACGATCCCCGTGTGTCCCGGTTCATCGCCATGTTCCGAGAGCGCTTCCACACCGATCCGGACGACTACGCATTCCTGGGGTTCGATGTGGCCATGTTCTACATCACGGCGTTGATGAACGAAGGGACCCGTTTCAGCGAGCGCTTCGATCGCGTGCACACGCAGCCCCTGCAAATGAGCTTCCGCATGACGAGGGCCGGGCAGGAGAACGGATTCCGCAACGAGAGCGGTGTGGTGCTTGAGGTGAAGGACCTGGAACTGCGCAAGGCGCCCTAGGGCCGGTCCTCCAGGAGGATCCGTGCGAGCATCGCGTGCCCCTGCTCGCTGAGGTGGATCTCGTCCGCAAAGAGGTAGAGTTCGGCGGATCTGCCAGCTCGCCGGAATGCCGGGAGCACATCCATGAACGGGATCCCGGCGGACGCGCAATGTGCACGCACCATTTCCTGCGGGATCGGGTCATCGTTCCCGTCCACTTGCGAACGATAGGGCAGCATGACCACCTCCAGGTCCGATCCGTTGGCGGCGCACAAGGCTTGAATGGAATCAACGCAGGCCATGGCCTGGAGGAAATGCGGATCATCGGCCCGATAGTACCCTGCATCGTACCGGTAATAGCTATCGGATCCTTGCAACAGGAAGAGCTTCAATGCGCGATAGGTCGCATAATGCGCTTCCAACCACCTACGCGCGCCGGCCAACCCATCGCGGCGTCCTGCGTCGGGAAGATCGCCGGCGGAGGCTTCGCCGTACACGTCGTTCAACGTGTAAAGCACCGTCACACGCGCGACCCGGGTGCACGTATCGATCCAAGCCGAGAGCACATTGCGTTCGTCGCATGTACTGTGGCCGATATGGGCGAGGTTGATCACCCGAAGATCGGGGGTGGACCGCGCCGTTCGGCTGCTGGCCGTGCTGCTGTCGTCCACGCCCACGCCCTCGGCCACGGAATCGCCCAAGTGCAGCCAATAGGCGCAGGTGTCGCACGCGTTCTCCACGGTGCGCCCGCCCAGGGGATCACTGCTGAACCGTGCGCCCCAGACGGCTCCACCGCGTGAAGGAACCAGACCGTTGCTCGAACCGTACCGGTCGACTTGTACCAATTCGGAAGGGAAACGGCGGTCGTAGAAAACCGAAAGGATCCAGCGGGAAAGGACTTCGATCAGCACCAGCGCGACGAGAGACACCCATGTCACACGCCATACGCTCCCCGGCCATCGACGTTCCATACGAGCTGCGTGCAACATGGCAGGGGCGCTTCCGCGCGCATAAAGGGAAGAGGCTCAGAAGAGCTCGGGCACCTCGATGAAATCGAAGTCGAGGCGGAAGAACCGTTGGTAGTCCTTGCCGGTTTCGGCCATTTCCTCGTCGCCCGATTCGTAGTGCCATTTTACGCGCACCTGATGGCCGCGCTCGCTCATTGCGTTCAAGCGGTCGAAGATGTTGTAGAAGTGCTTGCTGGAACTGGTGTCCAGGTAATCCATCTTCATGTTCACCGTGGTCTCCGCCTTCGGCCGTTTCAAGTAGTCGTCGAGCCAGCGGTATACCCGGCTGTAGAACTGTTCGCTATTGGCGGGCAGGCTCCGTCCCGTGAACCCGATCACTCCATGGTCCAGGTCCACATCGATCTCGGGACTGGTCTCGGTGCGGTCGATGTGCAGGCGGTTGGACATGGAGCGGGGCGATCGGACCCAAAGGTCCTGTTGCTCCGGGTCCGGCCGATCCGTTGCAAGTGCCGGCTGTCAACACGGCGCGGTGGAAAGGAAAAACCCCGGCATGTGCCGGGGCTTCCCTGCGGCGGAGGAAAGGGGTCAGCGCGGACGGTATTCGGTAAGGATCTCCTGGTCGCTCGGCAGTACGATCTCCGTATCGTTCAGCTTGCGTACCCAATAGAGGTACTTGCCGGATCCCTGGCAGGCGAATGCGGTCATCTTCTCCTGGCCCTTCAGCACCTTCACCGGGAATGTCCGCCACGTTCCGCTCTTCTCCTGAACGGCCACCTTCACCTCCACGGTCTCGCTGCAGGTGTTGGTGAGGTCGATCTGGTAGGTACCGGAGTAATCACGTTTGAACTGTTCCTTGTATTGCTCGCATTTCTCGCATACGGCCCCCCATCGGCTGGAGGTCTTCACCACGCAGTCGCTGTAGTTCTGGTCCTGTCCGTAGGTCACGAGCGTGGCCAGCGAAGCGAAGGCGGCAGCGAGAAGCGCCAGGGTGTTGCGGTGGATCATGGGCGTTCCGTGGAAAACGTCAGTTCTTACGGGAGGTGCTGCCATGGGTTGCACGATCGAGCTCGGCGAGGTTCTGTTGCTCCTGGAGCAGCACGTTCCGGAGCGCCTCGACGGCCTGTTGCCGTTGGTGCTCATCGCCATCGAAGGCCATGTTCGATCGCCCGGTGTGCTTGATGCTTCCGAGCTTGAAGATCTCCTTGTCGATGCACTGCGGATCGGAGGCGCCGCATTTCACCACGATGGCGTTCTCCTCGGCGCTCCATGCCACACTGGCCGGATCCAGGTGCTCGACCAGCATCACGTCCTGCCGGAACCGTCCGGTGGCGTCGAAATGGTCTGCGATCAACTGGCCCTTCCCGTTCAATTTGAACTTGACGGCGCCGTTGAACACGCTGTTCAGGTCGTCGAGCGGGACCGGCTTGGGTGCCAGCACCATGGTCTGGGCCTGGGCGATCGGGCCGACGCCGATCAGGAACGCAACGAGGATGTTTCGCATGGATGGAACCGGAAGTGGGGCTCCTACGTAGAACCACGCGCTTCAGTTCCGCATGTTCGAACCCACGCACGCGCGCATGATCCGCCCGGCGGTCCTGGTCATGGCCGTATGCACGGCCGTTACGGCCGCCGCACAAAGCGGCGCGTTCACCATCAACGGGCGTGTGAAGGTCGATGGCGGCACCATGGACGGTGTGAAGGTGGTGGTGATGAAGAACGGTGCGAAGGACCGGGTGCTCAGCAGCAACCTTGCACGTTTCACGCTCGACCTCGACCTCAATGCGAGCTACATCCTCAGCTTCGAAAAGGAGGGGTTCGTGACCAAGAAGCTCTCGTTCGACACCCACGCTCCGGCCGATGCGATCGCCAACGGGTTCACCCCGTTCGAATTCGCCGTTTCGATCTTCAAGCAGTACGATGACGTGAGCATGGTCGTTTTCAACCAGCCGGTGGGCATGATCCGCTACGAGCCGGGTGTGGACGATTTCGACTACGACACGGATTACACCAAGAGCATCCAGACCCAACTGCAGGAGACGCTTGCCAAGGTGGAAGAGAAGCAGAAGGAGGAAGCCCGCAATGCGGGTGAAACCGAGAAAGCGCGCGCCAAGGCCGAAGCGGAAGCCCAGAAGGCGGCCGCCGCAAAAGCCGCCGAGGAGGAACGGCTGAAGAAGGAACAAGCAGCAGCAGCAGCCAAGGCCGAGGCCGATCGGAAGAAACAGGAAGCCGAAGCGCAGAAGGCCGCCACCGCCAAGGCCGCCGAAGAGGAGCGGTTGAAGAGGGAGCAGGCCGCCGCGGCAGCGAAGGCGGAGGCGGACCGCAAAAAGCAGGAAGAGGAACTGGCCCGGCGGAACGCCGAGGAACAGCGTAAGAAGGAGTTGGCCGATAAGGCCGAACAGGAACGCACGGCCGCCGAGGCACGCAAAGCAGAAGAGCAGCGCAAGCGCGATGCGGCGGCGAAGGCCGAGGCGGAGCGCAAAGGCGCCCTGGCGACAAAGGAAGAGGAACGTCCGGCACCTGCTCCCCCGCCCGTGGTGAAGAAAGAGCAACCACCGCCTCCGAAGCCGGCACCGCCCGTTCGCCCCGCACACGCCGCTGCGGTGGCCGCCATCAGGCAAGGAGAGGATGCACGCCGTTCCACCCGTCCCGTGGAAGGGAGCGAGGAGAGCGCCATGCGCGAAGCCACCTCGCGCGCAGATACCGAGGACCGGCCATCCGTCCCGGAAGAAGGAGAGGGCGTGGTCCGGAACGAAGAACTGATCGTGGAACCGAACCAGATCATCACCGTCATCCATCTGGAGACCGACAACCAGAAGAACGAATACCGGAAGGTGGTGCACAAGTACGGCGCGGTGTTCTACTTCAAGAACGGCGGAGCCATAAGCCAGGTCCAGTACGAGAGCGAAGCCCTGGCGGAACGGCGCTGAGCGCGCCAGCCGTTGTTATTTCGTGGCGTGGAAACGCGCCGGTACCTGCGCGATGGCCGCGCACCGATCCCGCGCGATGCGCGCACGAGCGCGCTCATGGCGCGCATACGATCGAAGAACACGGGGCCGGAACGACGGCTGCGCGCATTGTTGCGCGATGCAGGGCTCGGTGGTTACCGGCTGCATCTTCGGCATGTGCCGGGCAGGCCGGACGTGGCGTTCGTTGGCGCACGTGTGGCCGTGTTCGTGCACGGATGCTATTGGCACGGTTGCCCGTGGTGCCAGCCACCCCTGCCACGGACCAATCGCGCTTGGTGGCGGAAGAAGATCGGTGCGAATCGGGATCGGGACCGCCGGAAATCCGCCGCACTGCGTCGTGCGGGTTGGGGCGTGATCACCATTCGTGAATGCCGCCTGGAACGATCGCCCCTTGCCCAGGTGCGCCGTGTGGAGCGCGCCCTACGGGCCCGTAGGTGATCTAGCCGCGCCGGCCGAAAAGGCGGCCGAAGAAGCGTTTTTCGAATTCCCAGAAGAACCGGAACTGCCCGAACAGCGCTCCGTAAAGCAGCAGAAAAGCGTTGTAGACCGGAAGGATCAAGATGTAGTACAGCACGGAGAACAGTAGCGGTTGGCGGCCATCGCCGGAGAACCAGGTCACCACCGGTCGCTTCAGGAACATGACGGTGAACCCGG
>CAZFAW010000074.1:0-9516 GCA_964517015.1 uncultured Chryseobacterium sp. | reverse complement strand
TCACCACGCGTTTGAGCAGTTCGCTGTGTTGGAACGCGAACATGATCTTCCGCCCCGTGAAGTTGAAATCCACGCGTTTTTCGCGGATCAGGCGGTTCACTTCCGCGTTCATCGCGGCCACTTCATCACCACCGAACAGTCCGCGCAGGATCATGTAACCCCTGTCCGGCCAGTGCTCTACCGCCTCCCGCCGGTCAGGGGTGAGCGTTCCGGTTCGTGGATCGGCGAGCAGCGCCGCCTTCGCATCGGGCCGGTCCAGCCATGGCAAGGGTCCGTTCCTGGGCATGAGGCTGCTGCTCACGGGTAGCAGCGGGCTGCGCTGGATGCCGTACCTCCGGAACATGCGCCGGTTGTGCCGGAGCTTGCGGTAGTTCAGCAGGTTCAACAGCACGTAGTTCAGCTTCACCTTGCGCAGGCGCCCGTAGTAGCGATCCAGCCATTTGCGCATGGTTCAATGGTCCGATCCCTCGTCCAGCAGTTTGCGGATGTCGTCGATGGCCCGGTCCACGTCCTTGGCGGATGTGCCGTCGTAGAACCCGCGGATGCGCAGTTGGGGGTCTACGAGCACGAAGTTCTCCGTGTGCACGAAATCGTTCGGCCCACCATCGCCCTCGTCGAGCGCGGCGAAGTAGGAGCGACGGGCGAGCCGGTAGATCTGCGCGCGATCGCCGGTGAGCAGCCGCCAATGCGCGGGATCCACTCCGTACCGTTGCGCATAGGCGGCCAATACGGGCACACTGTCCATTTCGGGGGTCACGGAATGCGAAAGCAGCAGTACGCGCGGCTCATCGCGCCAGGCTTCCTGCACGCGCACCATCTGGGAGCTCATCTTGGGGCAGATCGACCCGCAGGTGGTGAAGAAGAAATCCACCAGGAGGATCCGGCCGCGCACACTGTCCAGGGTGAGCGGCAGACCGCGCTGATCCGTGAGGCGGAAGTCGGTGATGTGGTGTTCCCCTTCCTCGGCGCGTACACCGGGGTCCACCAGCCTGGTGTCCAATTGCGAAGGGTGGTAGACCGGAAGACGGTCAGAAGGGCGTATGATGAAGTAGCCCGCCACCACCGCCACGGCGAACAAGAGCAGCACGATGAGGCCGCGGCGCGCAAGGGGGCTCAGGGCGTTCATCGCTGCCATTCGAATTCGTAGGCCACCACGATGATGGTGCGGTACAGGGGTTCGGTCACTCCGATCTCGCGATCGTGCCGCAAGGCGATATCCAGGGCATGATCGCCCTTCAGGTTCACGTGGCCGCCGATGTCGTACCGGATCCCTGCGTAGTAGCTGCCTTTGTAGTGGAAGGCGGTGAAGCTCTCCACGCTCACGTAGGGATCCACCCGGAAGCCCTTGATCCGATAGCCCACGGAAACGCGGTTGCGCAGGTAATCCCTGACACGGTACACCGGTATGAATTCATGTTGGAACGTGGCGCGATACCCCAGGTCGAACCGGCCCGCCTTGGCGGAGAACGTGGGGCCGAAGTCGATGCGGTAACTGTTGCTGGAGTTGCGGTCCCGGATGTTGTACCGGTTGTCCACGCCGAAGCGCAGGTGGTCGTTCACCTTGTACCGGATGCCCAGCGTGGCATAGGTGTTCTTCCCGTTGCCGAGATTCTCGTTGCTGCGGTAGCCCAGTTCGAGGGCGGTGCGGAAGTGCTTCATGAACGCGGTCTGCGCCACGCGCGACTTGTCGCTGAACGGCCGGGTCTCCACCGCGGCGCTCAGCCACAGTTCCATGTCGCGCCCGGGCTTCAACTCGGCTTCGCCCTGCGCGCGCAGCTTCGCACCGCCGGCCAGCAGCACGATCATGAACGCGATGGTACGGCGGTCGCGCACGTGCTCAGTGCCAGATGTTCACGCGAAGGGTGGGCACTTCCACGGACTCCTTGCGGTCGCCGATCTCCACGGTCTCCAGCACCGCTTCGGTGCCGTTGGGGCATGTGGGGCATTCGCTGTAGGTGAACACCGTGTATTCGCCCTTGCGCAACCAGCTGAACTTGTACAGCCCGTCCGGACCGGTCCGCGTATCGTCGTCGTAGGCTTCGTGGTCGCCGTACACGATGTAGACACGCGCCTCGGCCACATAGAACGAATCGACCTTCTGCCCGGTGTTCTCGTCCCATTCGATGGCGTAGACCTTGCCTTTGATCTCGGCCTTGCCGCCTTCGCCCGGTTCTTTCTGGCAGGCGGAGAGCAGGCAGGCGCAGGTCACGGCGAGCAATGGAAGGGTTCTCATGCGAAGCATGCGTTAAGGGAGTGCGAAAGTAGGCGGGCGACCGGATGGCGCCGTGCCCGCAGCCGGTCACTCGGATCCGTAGATCCGCTCCACCGCGGCGGCGTACTTCGCCAGGATCGCCTTGCGCTTCAATTTCAGGCTCGGGGTCAGTTCGCCGCCCTCGATCGTCCATTCGTTGGGCAGCAGGGCGATCTTCTTCACCTGTTCCCAATGGCCCAGGCCGGCGCAGAGCTTGTCCACCGATCCCTTGATCCGGGCGGTGATGCGCGGTTCGGTGAGGATGTCGATCCGGTTGGTGTAGGGTATGCCTTTCAACGCGCAGTAATCGCGGAGGAAGGCGGCATTGGGCACGATCAACGCCGCGGGGAACTTGCGGTTCTCGCCGATCACCATCGCCTGTTCGATGAAGCGGCTTTCCTTCAACCGGTTCTCGATCATCTGGGGCGCGATGTACTTGCCGCCGCTGGTCTTGAAGATCTCCTTCTTCCGGTCGGTGATGCGCAGGAAGCCGCTCTCCAGCACGCCTATGTCGCCGGTGTGCAGCCAGCCATCGGTATCGAGGGCATCGCGGGTGAGCTCCGGTTCCTTGTAGTAGCCCTTCATGATGTTCGGGCCGCGGGCCAGGATCTCGCCGTCGTCGGCGATGCGCACCTCCACGTTGCGGAGCGGGCGACCCACCGTGCCGATGCGGAACCCGTTCTCCTTCTCGCAGTTCACGCTGATCACCGGTGAACTTTCCGTGAGCCCGTAGCCTTCCATGAGCGGGATGCCCGCCGCGTTGAACACCCTGGCCAGCCGGGGTTGCAGGGCCGCACTGCCGCTGGCCACCACGCGCACCCGCCCGCCCAGGGCCGCCTGCCATTTGCTGAAGACCAGCCGGCGGGCCACGCCGAGCTGCAGGTCGTACCATGCGCTCCGGCCGCTGCTCTCGTACCGCAGGCCCAGGTCCAGGGCCCAGAAGAAGAGGGCCCGTTTCACCCCCTTCAGCTCTTCGCCTTTCGCCACGATGCGGTCGTACACCTTTTCCAGCACTCGGGGCACGGCCGTGAACACGTCCGGACGCACCTCCCGGATGGCATCGCCCAGGTTGTCCATGCTTTCCTGGAAGCGAATGCTCACCCCGGTGTAGAGGTAGAGGTACATGAGCATGCGCTCGTAGATGTGGCAGAGCGGCAGGAAACTGATGCACGTGGCCGTGTGGTCCACGGGGAAACGCTCGATGCTGCCCAGTACGTTGCTGAGCACGTTCGCATGGGAGAGCATGACCCCTTTGGGTCGGCCGGTGGTGCCGCTGGTATAGATGATCGTGGCCAGATCGTGGCCCTTCACGGCGGCCGCGTATTCGTTCAAGCGTGTGCGGTCCTGGCCGTTCGCCAGTTCCTGAAGGTCGGTCCAATGGCGCGCGTCCGGTAGCCGGTCGAAAGTGAAGAGATGCCGCAGTGCCGGGGCATTTTCCTGTGCGGCCCGCACCTTGGCGTGGATCTCCGCATTGCTGGAGAAGCAGGCCTTCGCCTCGCAATGGGCGAGCACGTAGGTGTAGTCCTCACTGCTGGCGGTGGGGTACAGCGGAACGTTCACCGCGCCGATGCGCAGGATCGCCAGGTCCACCAGGCACCACTCCGCGCGGTTCCCACTGGCCACGGCCACCTTGTCGCCCGGTCCCACGCCCATCGCCATAAGGCCCAGGGAGAGTTTCTCGGCCAGGTCGATGACCTGCTGCGTGGAGAAGGCCTTCCAGGCACCGTCCGCCTTGCTCGCGATGGACTCGGGCTTGGGGAAGCGCTCCAGTTGATGGAACGGGATATCGAACAGTCGTTCCACGGACATGGCTCACAGCACCTCCGCGTCGAAGCTGATGGTGATCACTCGCACGTCGATCTTCTTCTTCATCACGAACTTCTCCTTGTAGCTGGTCTTGCGGGCCTTGTCCATGTAGAAGATCTTCTCCACGCGGCGTTCGTCCTCCTTCTTGTCGTTCACGAACAGGCGCAATTGCATGATCAGGTTCACCGCGCTGTCCTTCACGCTGCTGCGGGCCACATCGTGGCTGCTCACCTTGAACCAGCATTTCAGCTTGTACGCGCCGGCCTCGTACAGCACCACATGGTCGCTGCCCTCCGCATTGTTCAGGGTGTAGGTCTGTTCGGCGCCCTGCACGGTATTGTCGCCGTCCACGATCACCACGTTGGTGATCTTCACCTGGGTTTGTGCCGCAAGGGTGGTGGCCGCCGCAAGGGCGAGGATGGAGAGGAGGGTTCTCATGGGAGTTCGCGCCTTGCCCGGCGCCGGGGTGGTTGGTGGGGTTGTATTGAACGACTAGGTTCGCAGCCGCTCACAACCACAAAGTAAGCCACACATGACCAACTCGTTCAAAACCCTCCTCATCGGTGCCGGTCTGGGCGTCGCCCTCTTCCTCGGGTACAGCTTCCGCCCGGACGACCGCCCTGCCACCTTCACCTACCGCCAGTTCAGCACCATCGAAAGCGTGGTGCCCGGCGGCCTCGGCCGTTCACGCATCATCATCAGCGACGATGCCGGCCAGGAGATCGGGAAAGACCTCCTGAACTTCTACAGCATGGTGGGCATCAACTTCAAGAACATCGCCAACAACGACCAGATCATCGTCCAGACCATCAACGAATGGGTGGCGCAGGGCTGGGAATTGCACACGGTGACCACCGGCGTTCAGAGCCCGGCCGGCGACAAGGGCGGCAACGGGATCTTCATCACCCGGTACCTGTTCCGCAAGTCGGCCTAGGCCCTTCCCTTCATCATTCGTCCTGGAAGGCGCGCTTCGGCGCGCCTTCCGTGTTCAAGCCAGGGCGTCGGTCAGTTGCACGCGGCTCAGGAGGTGGTAGAGGCCTTCCGTATCGGCGATCAGTTCATCGTGCCGCCCGCTCTGTACCACGGTGCCCTTGTCGATCACCAGGATGCGGTCGGCCCCTCGCACGGTGCTCAGGCGGTGGGCGATCACGAGGCTGGTGCGCCCGTGCATGAGCTTGTCCAACGCATCCTGCACCAAGCGTTCACTTGCGGTGTCCAGCGAACTGGTGGCTTCGTCCAGGATCAGGATCGCGGGGTCCTTCAGCACGGCCCGTGCGATGGCGATGCGCTGGCGTTGCCCCCCGCTGAGCTGGATCCCGCGTTCGCCCACCACCGTGTCGTAGCCCTGTGGAAAGGATGCGATGAACGCGTGCGCGTTCGCCTTGCGGGCCGCTTCTTCTACTTCCGCCTGTGCGGCCCCGGGCCTGCCGTAGGCGATGTTCTCGCGGATGCTCCCGCCGAAGAGCAGCACTTCCTGCGGGACGATGCTCATGCGTTCCCGCAGCGGGGTGAGGGGATAGTCGCGCGCATCCCGACCGTCGATGCGCACCGTGCCGCGCACGGGGTCGTGGAATCGCAGGAGCAACGAGGCGATCGTGCTCTTTCCCGCGCCGCTGGGCCCCACCAGGGCCACGCGTTCGCCGGGTGCAGCGGTGAAGGTCACATCGCGCAGCACGGGCATGTCCGGCCGCGTGGCGTAGTGGAAATCCACGTGCTCGAATCGCATTTCGCCACGGATCGGCAGCTTTTCCACGGGTCCCGCTGCGAGCGTGATGGCTTCGGTGGGTTCCTCCTGGAGGTCCATCAACCGTTCGGTCGCACCGATGGCCTTCAGTACGGTGGTGATCATTTCCGGGATGCTTCCGATGCTGGCACCGATGAACACCGAGTACATGATGAAGGTGACGAGCTGACCGGTGGAGAGCACCCCTTCCGCCTTCAAGTGCACACCGCGCCAGATCACCAGCACCACCCCGCCGAACATGCACAGGATGATGAACGAAACGAACGCCCCGCGCCAGCGTGCGCCCCTCAGGGCGAGGGTGCGCGCCGCGTCCACGTGGGTGGCGTAGCGCGCGGCCTCCCACGCCTCGTTGGCGAAGGCCTTCACGTTCTGGATGCCCTGGAGCGTTTCTTCGACCACCACGCCCGTCGCGGCGATGCGATCCTGCACTTCCTTGCCCAGTTTCCGGATGAAGCGGCCGAAGACCACCGCCACCACCGCCACCCCCGGGATCACGGCCAACATGGTCAGGGTAAGGGCCGGGCTCAGGGTGGTGAGCAGTACCAGCCCCACGACGATGATGATGGTCTGCCGGATCAGCTCCGCCAGCGTGGTGGTGAAAGTGTCCTGCAACAGCGCCACGTCCGCCGTGATGCGCGAATTCAACTCGCCCACGCGGCGTTGTGCGAAGAAGATCATGGGCAGTTTCAGCAGGTGCTCGTAGGTGTCGCGTCGCAACCGGGCCAGCGCGTTCTCGGTCACGAAGCTGAAGAGGTAGATCCGGCCGAAGCCGAGCACGGCCTGCAGGGCGAAGACGCCCAGGAGCAGGAGCGCCACCGTATCGATGTTGCCCAGGTCCAGACCACCCACCACTTCGGGCACCCCGCCCTTGGTGGCATCGACCAGCTTCCCCAGCAGGCCGGGGAAAGCGAGGCTGAGCAGGCTGTTCCCGAACAGCAGCAGGAGGCCCGCAACGAAGGACCATCGGTAGGGCGCCAGGTACCGGAAGATCCGCAGGGCTTTCCGCAGGGTGGCCTTGTCCAGCTTCGCGGGTTTGGCGTCGTCGTCGCTCGCGCGGAAGCGTCCTCGTCTGCCGGCCATGGGTGCTGCTCGCGTGCGGGCACGTGCCGTGGCGAATGCGCGCGCAAAGCTATCGGCCCCGGTCGCCCGCAAGGACCCGGTCTGCGTTAATTCGCGGTCCATGCGTTCGCTCACCTCGGCCGCGCTCGTCCTCGTCGCATTCGCGGCCCGGGGGCAGTACATGCCACCGCCCGGCGTGGTGTACCTCACCTCCGGCGGCGAGTGCATCCTGTCGTGGGCCGTGCTCGATGCCGCCGGCGATGATCGCGGCAGCGTGGTGCGGTGTTCCCCGTTCTTCAACATGGGCATGTTGGCCAACATGGACCTCAGCGATCATGCGGGCCTGTTCATCGGACTTACCGTGGGGAACGAAGGGTTCATTCGCGCCGTGCCCGATACCGCGCTCCGTTTCAAGTACCGCACCTACGACCTGGGCGTGCCGGTGGGCCTGAAGTTCGGGCGCATGAACGAGGCCCTGTTCTTCGCGGGGTATTCCATCGAGCTGCCCGTGAACTACAAGGAGAAGCGCTTCGCCAACGAGAAGAAGGAGGACAAGTTCAACGTGTGGTTCAGCGACCGGACCGCTCCCTTTTTCCAGACCGTGTTCGCCGGCGTTCAGCTCGGCAGCGGCATCTGCGTGAAGGTGAAGTACCACCTCACCTCGTTCCACGACCAGGATTTCACCTCCACGGCCAACGGGATCAGCACGAAGCCGTACGACGGCCTGAAGGCGAACATCTTCTCCGTCTCGCTCGGCCTCGACCTGTTCCGCTGGCAGCCCTGGATCTGGGAGGAGGAGCCCGTGGAACAACAGGCCCGGTTGTTCTGACCGGTGCCGCCGACGATCAATACGGATCCTTGATGTACGAAGGGGCGCGCCACATGCGCACCTGCCTGAACCGCGGGTGCCGACTGTGCACCACGTAGCTGGCCGTAATGGCTGCGCTCCGCTGGTGGCCATCGCCGAAAGGGCCCATCCGCACCGCGGTCGTTACGCCCTGGATGAAACGGCATCCCAGTTCCAGCCGGTCGTTCAGTCGATACGCCGCGCCGACCAGCACGCCTATGTCCGTGCGTTCCTGCGGTTCCATGGTGCGCCCGATCAGGATGGGCTCGCGCTCGGACAAGGCCATTTCCAGATCCGCGCCCAACGAGAAGGCCGCACGGCGCGCCACGTAGTAGCGGCCCAGTACAGCGGCGCGCAGGCCCAATGCGCTCACGGCATGGGTGGACGCATCCGAGGCCGTTCGCATTCCGGACCACGCCCCGATGCCTGCTTCCGTTCGCAGCACGAAGCGGTCGAACACATAGAACGGAGCGAACATGCCAACGGACATTCCGTGTGTAGGCGCGACACTGTACCCGGCTGCGTACACGTCCCTGGTGCAGGCCATCGCGAGGATCCCGAGCGTTTGGGATCGCGCGGGGACCAGGACAACAAGGGTCGCAACGGCCACGAAGAGGGTGCGGGTCATTGCACCGTCCAACGGGGCCGGGAAGCGGCAGGTTTCAGCCGGTGCACCGGCAAGGCCGTGCGTCGGTTCAGGCGGCCCCGTGGATCGCCACCATCCGGTCGGCGATGTGGTCGAACAGGTGCTGGAGCGGCTTTTCCACCAGCATCTTGATGAACGGGTTCAGGTCCGCCTGGAACACCTGCCAGGCCTTGGTGCCCGCACCTTCCGGCTCCAAGTGCACATCGAGTGTGAAGGGGAAGGGCGACCGGTCCGTGGCCACCAGCTTCACGAGGGTGGGGGCCGTGCCCCCGGCCAGTTCCAGGCCGATGGTGGCCGCGCCTTGCACCTTGAAACTGCAGCGGCCGGTTTCCGCTTTCCAGTCGCTGATCCGGTCCTGGGGCAGCAGTTGCTGGAAATTGTTCATGTCCTGAAGGAAGGCATGCAGCGCTTCCGCGGGCTTGCCGATCAGCACCTGCTTGCTTTCGATGGTCGTCATTGCTTGGCGGGGGTCTCCTGCACGGGGCGGTTCCAGCCCGCGGGGTCCTTGCGCCACTCGTTCAGGGCGGGCAGGTCCTTTTCGTTGATGTAGTCGCTGCGCAGGGCCTGGTCCAGCAGAATGCTGTAGTTCGTCAGGCTGAAGAGCTTCACTTTCTCCGCTTCGAAGGCCTTGCGCGCCTCGTCGAAGCCGTAGGTGAACACGCTGGCCATGCCTTTCACCTCCAGGCCGGCCTCGCGCAGCGCATGCACCGCGTTCAGGCTGCTCTTGCCCGTGCTCACCAGGTCTTCCACCACCACCACGTTTCGGCCCGTGGTGATGTCGCCCTCCACGGTGTTCTTCATGCCATGGTCCTTCTGGCTGGTGCGCACGTACACGAACGGAAGGCCCATGTCGTGGGCCACCAGGGCGCCGTGGGCGATGCCGCCCGTGGCCACGCCGGCGATCATGTCCGGGCGACCGAACTCGTGGTCGATGATATGCACGAACTGTTGCCGGATGTAGGTGCGGATCTTCGGGTAGCTCAACGTCTTGCGGTTGTCGCAATAGATCGGCGCCTTCCAGCCGCTGGCCCAGGTGAAGGGTTTCTTCACGTTGAGCTTGATGGCTTTGATCTGCAAAAGGAATTCGGCGATCTTCAGCGCCGGATCAAGACTGGGATCCATGCGGCGAAAGTATGAAGTACACGTCGGCGGAAAGCCGGTGA
>CAZFAW010000073.1:0-9600 GCA_964517015.1 uncultured Chryseobacterium sp. | reverse complement strand
GTGGTGCTCCGTTTGGTGCCCGCCGAGGCGTCCGCGCTCACACCCAGGCCGCGCCGCGGGTTGAAGCGGTAGTCGAACCGCTCGCGTTCGATGCCCAGACCGTAGGTCGAGAGGTCCACGTCGGCGAGCCCGGGCGGAAAGGACTCCGCACGGCCGAGCCGGTCGCTCGTTTTCCGGTTCACGAACACGCTCAGGCGGTCGTTGCGCCCGAACAGCAGATCGACCGCGGCGCGCGTGGTCACTTCCAGGAACGTGGTGTCGCGCTTGAAGAGCTTCAGACTGAGGTCCGTGCCGAAAGGCGTGCGGAAGATGTAGGGAAAATTGAAGCGGGCCTTCAGGTCCTGGGTCTTGTCTTTCAAGCTGCGCCAGTTCAGGTCGATGGCCTCGCCGTGGCGCAACGCGTTCCGCAGCTTCAGGTCCAGATCGCCGGTGAAGTTCACCTTACCGGAAACGGGATCGGGCAGCACGCCGAGGATCCCATTGACGGAGCTGGCCTTCTTCGCATCGAGGAAGAGGTAGAGCTTGGTGTGTTCCTGGGTGAAGAGCACGTACGGAGCGCCGCGCTGTGCCACGAACGGGAGCTCGCGCGTGCGTTTTTCGGCCTGGGCGATCAACGTCTCGTTGTACGGGTCGCCGGGCCGTATGCCGATGCTGGCTTGCAGGTACCGTTCGTTCACCCGGGCGCTGCCGCGCACCACCACGCTGTCGATGCGCACGAAGCGGCCCTTGTCCAGGCGCAGCGTGGCGTGGAGCGTGTTGCTGTCGCTGCGCAGGCTGTCGAGCGTGAGCGCCGCGAAGGGGAAGCCCGCGTTCTCGCACCGGTCCAGCAGGTCCTCGTAAAGCCGGGCCATGCGGCGCGGATCGATCGGCCGGTGATCGAAGTAGCGCTCGCGGAAGTGCACTTCGGAGATGATCGCCTCGTCCACCCCGCCGGGCGAAAGCCGCGCCCACCGGTATACGGGCCCCAGGTGCAGCGCGCATATGAGGGAATCGCCGGCGCGTTGGCAGCTGTCGATCGCGGCTTCGAGGTGCCCTTGTTGCCACAGCCCGGCCACCACCGCCTGCTTGCGCGCTTCGACGCTGGTCGCCGAGACCTTCATGGGCCGGGACCAGGCATCGGGCAATGTCCCGTCGGCATGCACGCGCAGCCAGGTTTGGGCCGGCAGGGAACAGGCCATCCCGCCGCATATTGCGATGATCATCGTCCGCTTCATGGCAGCGACCAATCGATGGGGCGGATGCCTTGTGCCTGGAGGATCTCGTTGGCCGTGGCGAAATGACCGCACCCGATGAACCCTTTGTGCGCGGAGAGCGGCGAGGGGTGTGGTGCCTTCAACACGTAGTGCCGGTCCGGATCGATCAGGGCCTCCTTGTGCTGCGCATAGCGCCCCCACAGCAGGAACACCAGCCCGCTGCGTTCGCGGGCCATGGCGGCGATGGCCGCATCGGTGAAGGTCTCCCACCCGCGCCCTTGGTGCGAACCGGCCTCGCCCGCCCGCACCGTGAGCGTGGCGTTTAGCAGCAACACGCCTTGGTGCGCCCAGGGCGTAAGGTCGCCGGAGGTGGGTGGGGCAATGCCGGGCGCGCGCTTCAGTTCCTGGAAGATGTTGTTCAACGACGGGGGGAACGGAACGCCGGCAGGCACGGAGAAGCTGAGGCCGTGCGCCTGGCCGGGGCCGTGGTAGGGGTCCTGGCCCAGGATCACCACCTTCACCTGCTCGAAGGGGGTCCCGTTGAACGCCCGGAAGATGTCCTTGCCCTTGGGGAAGACCGCATGAAGGGCGCGTTCTTCCAGGAGGAAGGCCTTGAGGGCTTGGAAATAGGGCTTCGCGAACTCGCCCTCGAGCCGGGCGAACCACGAGGCCCCAATATCCGGGCGCGGTCCTTCGTTCTGTTCACGCATGGGCGGATCCACCACGCTCGAAAGATCGACAACCCGATCGTTGAAACATTCCGTCGGGAAACAAGGTATGAAGGGCTACTTTTGACCGTAACAAGAAATCAGCGCACGGCGCACAACTGA
The DNA here is from genome assembly GCA_964517015.1 of uncultured Chryseobacterium sp. Taxonomy (GTDB): domain Bacteria; phylum Bacteroidota; class Bacteroidia; order Flavobacteriales_F; family PHOS-HE28; genus PHOS-HE28. Next base: position 7,577 of record CAZFAW010000073.1, on the reverse strand, counting down.
ACGAACGATGAAAAAGGTGCTTCTGGTACTGGCCTTGGTGGTGACGGCTGGCGCGCTGCTCACGTCGTGCAAGTCCACCCACAGCTGCCCGGCTTACGGCAAGGTGAACAAGGTGCCTGCCGAAGCGAACTGTTGATCCTCCTCGCATTCCCACGGCCCCGCCCTTACCCGGCGGGGCTTCTGCTTTTGGCCCTACCGGTAGGTGAATGTGATCCGTTGCTCCAGATCGGGGTGAAGGCTCAAGGCCACGGGGCAGGTATGTGCGGTGTGCTCCAGGATCGCGCGCTCGCGCTCCCCCAGGCCGTTCCCGTCCATCTCCAGGTGCACTTCCACGGCCGACACCCGGCGGGGTGCGGCATGCATGTGCTTCACCACCCGCGCCGTCACCCCGTTGAACGGGATGTTCTTCTCGCGTGCGGCGATGCCCATGACCGTGATCATGCAAACGGCGAGGCTCGTGCTCATCAGGTCGGTGGGGCTGAAGGCCTCGCCGCGGCCTTTGTTGTCCGGTGGGGCATCGGTCAAGATGACCTCGCCGCTCCGGGTGTGGCGGGCTTCGGTGCGCAATTCACCGAGGTAGCGTACGGTGGCGGTTTCCATGGGGGTACTGTACCGGCCCAATGTAGCGTTGGGAGCACGTAGCTTTGACCATTCGTTCCGTCGTGCGCAACCGGTTCCTGCTCGCCCTGCTCGCCCTGCCCGTCGTGGCTTCGGCGCAACGCACCCTCTTCGACGATGAGCGCACCCTCTACGCCAAGGAGATCAGCGGGGGCTTCGTGGCGCATGGCGATGGCTGGGGCTTCAACTTCCAGCACGGCACGTACACCACGGCGCGCAAACGCCGCGTGCTCGCACTGGAGATCGTGGGCATGAAGCACCCGAAGGAGGTGAAGAGCTTCAATCCCTACTACGAGGATTCGCGGGGGTATTTCTATGGCAAGATCAATTCGCTGCTGTTGATCCGGCCCACCTTCGGCGGCAAGTTCCAGATCACCGACAAGATCCGCCGGAGCGGTGTGGAAGTGAACCTGGTATGGGGTGCGGGTCCCTCCCTCGGCCTGTTGAAGCCCGTGTACCTGCAGATCGGCAAACCGAACATCCCGTACGAGACCATCGTGGTGGAACGGTACGACCCCCAGGTGCACTTCGTGGACGACATCTTCGGGCGTGCCTCGTGGTTCCGGGGGCTGGAGGAATCCCGTTTCGTGGTCGGTGGCTTCGGCCGGGCCGGTGTGAACTTCGAGCACAGCGGCGAGAACGCGGGCCTGAAGGCCATCGAGGTCGGTGCCTGCATCGATGCGTTCGCCGAGGAAGTGCCCATCATGGCGGAGCTCGAGGGCGTGGAGAACAAGCGCGTGTTCTTCGAGTTCTACGCCAGCCTGATGTTCGGCAAGAAGTACATCCGATGAAGGACGCAGCCCCGGCTCCCGCACCGCACCACGCGCGCCGGCCCGAATGGCTGCGGGTGAAGCTGCCCACCGGCGAGAGCTACCGGAAGGTGCGTGAAGTGGTGTCCGAGCACAAGCTGCACACCATCTGCCAGAGCGGCAACTGCCCCAACATGGGCGAATGCTGGGGCGCGGGCACGGCCACGTTCATGATCCTGGGCAACATCTGCACCCGCAGTTGCGGGTTCTGCTCCGTGGCCACCGGCAGGCCGGAGCCCGTGGATCCGTTCGAACCCGCCCGCGTGGCGCGTTCGGTGGAACTGATGGGCGTGAAGCACTGTGTGATCACGTGCGTGGACCGCGACGACCTGGATGATGGCGGTGCCGACATCTGGGCCCGCACGATCCGTGCGGTCCGCCGCCGTTCGCCCGGGACCAAGCTCGAGACCTTGATCGGCGACTTCCAGGGCAAATGGCAGCACCTGCAGACCGTGCTGGAGGCACGACCCGATGTGCTGAGCCACAACATGGAGACCGTGCGCCGCCTCACCCGCCGCGTGCGCGTGCAGGCCAGGTACGATCGCAGCCTGGAGGTCTTGATGCGGGCCAAGCGCGCCGGGCTTCGCACGAAGAGCGGGATCATGCTCGGGCTAGGCGAAACGGATGCGGAGGTGCTCGGCACCATGGACGATCTGCGCGCGGTGGGTTGCGACGTGATGACCATGGGGCAATACCTGCAACCCACCCGGCAGCACCTGCCCGTGGTGGAGTTCGTCCACCCCGACCGGTTCGAACGCCTGCGCGCCGCGGGGCTGGAACGGGGCTTCCGCTTCGTGGAAAGCGCCCCGCTGGTCCGCAGCAGCTACCACGCCGAAAAGCACGTGCTCTAGCGCGTTCCGTTCCTTGGCGGGGATCGGCCGTTCGTGGGTCAACGGAGCCCCGGCCTGGCACAGTTCACGCCCGCGCGTATCTTTCGCGCTATCGAACAACCGACCGGAAACCCATGAACCGCGTTACGCGCTACTCCCTGCTCATGCTCGCCCTGTCCGCTAGCATCGGCGCCTATTGGATCAAGGACAGGCAATTGGCCTACACGCCGCGTGCGGAAGGCGACGGGCGCGATGCGAAAGGCGCCGCCGAATGGTTGCGCATGGTGCGTTCCAACATCGAGACCGGCGAGATCGAACCGTCCGACCTGTTGCACATGCGGAAGGCCGCCGAAGCCAAGATCGCCTCGCAGCCCAAGAGCCTCGGGCTGAACTGGATCGAGATGGGTCCGGACAACGTGGGCGGCCGCACGCGTACGATCACGATCGATCCCAGCGACCCCAGCGGGAACACGCTCTGGGCCGGTGGGGTGACCGGCGGCCTTTGGAAAAGCCTGGACGGAGCCAATACGTGGGAGAACGTGGCCGGCTTCAACGAGAACCTGATCGTGTCCTCCATTGCCTTCACCGGCAATGGGCACCTGTACGTGGCAACCGGGCCCTCCTTCGATGGAGGCGGGGGCACGGGCGGCAGCGGGTCCATCGGCGCAGGCCTGTTCCGCAGCGACGACAACGGCGGAACCTTCACCCTGGTGATCGGCCCCAGCATAGACTGGAACGAAGGTTCCGATTGGGCATTCATCAACAAGATCGCCGCCGACCCGCTGAACAGCGAAGGGCTTTGGGTGGGCGGGAACGCCGGGTTCAAGCACTACACGGAAACCGGGGGCTTCACCGTGCCCACCGGCATCAGTGCCACCGCGAACTGCCGTGCGGTGGAGGTGAGCGCCGACGGCCAGGTCGTGGTCGCGGGCATCAGCTCGAACCAGGCCTTCATCAGCATCGATGGTGGGAACACCTTCGCGCAGGCCAGCCAGGGCAGCACCACGGGCCGCTTGCCGAACACCGGCGTGGACCGCATGGAATTCGCCGTTTCGCCGGACGACCACAACTACATCTATGCCCTCCAGTCCAACGGCGGGCGCATGAATGGTGTGTTCGTGAGCCAGAACGCCGGTCAAGGCGATACCTGGCAGCGCATCTGGCCGCCGGGCTTCGGCACCGGTGGGGTGCCCACGTTGGACATCTTCGGCGACAACCGCCAGGGCTGGTACGACAACGTGATCGCGGTGCGTCCCGGCACCAATTCGCAGGAAGTGTGGGTCGGCGGTGTGTCCTTGTGGAAGACCACCCTTGATGGTGCCCCGCAGCAGATCGCGATCGCCGAGAACTTCGATGGGTGCTTCGTTTGCGTGCACGCCGATGTGCACGAGATCACCTTCGTGGACAACAACCTGGTGTACGTAGGGTGCGACGGCGGTGTGTTCAAGTCCGTGGGCGGCACCCTGTGGGGCGAGCACGATCGCCACTACAACGTCACGCAATTCTACAGCATGGCCTTCAGCCCGAAGGGAAAGGTGATGGGTGGTTGCCAGGACAACGGCACCCAATACATCCAGAACGTGAGTTCCGGGCCGGAGGACGCGCAGGAAGTGTTCGGCGGTGATGGCTTCGACTGCGAGATCTCGCAGTTGGACCCGAACATCATGTTCGCCACCGTGTACAACGGCGCGCTCGGTCGCTCGCAGGACAATGGCAACACGTTCTCCGGATTCTACGATCAACGACTCCTCGACCTGTTCGATGCGAACGACGGCGATCTGGGCGACTTCTACACCAACATCGCACTGTACGAGAACTGGCACGACATGAACAGCCCGTACACGGTGGACCTGCATCACATCCTCAGTGCGGACCTGGCCCCGGGCGAAAGCACCGTGATCACCTACTACGGTGCGGTGGGCAGCGTGCCCCAGTACCACACCTACACCAACACCGGCGGATCCACGCAACCGGCAGGCACCGAACTGGATATCACCGTGCCGGATCGCGTCACGTCGTTGCTCGCCGTGGGCTTCAGCGGCAGCGCGGGCATCTGGGTCACCCGAAGCGCCATGAACTTCCAGGACAGTGCCCAATGGTGGAAAGTGATCCCGACCGTGGGCAACGTGAACTGCCTGGCCTGGAGCAACGATGGCAACCACCTCTTCTACGGCGATGGCGGCACCGTGGGCCGCATCTCCGGGTTCAATAACGCCTACGATTTCGATCATGCCGATGTGGCCGGAGCGAACTATGCCCTCACCACCGCATCCACCAGCGTGGGCGCGATCGTGACCGGTCTGGCACCGGACAAGGATGAGTTCGATGGCAACCGCCTCATGGTCACCCTGGGCCAGTACGGCGGCACCGGCAAGGTCCGCTTGAGCACCAACGCCACCTCGGCCATGACCTTCAGCAGCATCTGGAACCCGGGCACGGGCCTCACCGGCATGCCGGTGTACGATGGCGTGATCATGCCTGGCAACGATGGGATCATGGTCGTGGGCACCGAGTACGGCATCATGGCCACCGACGATGGCGGCGACACCTGGACCTTCGAGAACACCGGCATGGCACGCGTGCCCACCTTCACCGTGCGCCAGCAATCCATGACGTGGAACACCAACCCGTACGGCCCCGACTATGTCACGAACCAATGGGTGATCTATGCCGGTACGCACGGTCGTGGCATCTTCCGCACGGAAACCCTGCTGGGCATGGCTCCGGGCGTGGGCAGCACGGTGGCGTTGGGCGATATCACCGTGTATCCGAACCCCGTGCACGATGTGGCCACGCTGGGCTTCGCGATCAACGATCGCAAAGAGGTCGGGGTGAAGGTGTTCGACATGGAGGGACGGCTGGTGCACCAACAGAAGCCGCGCAACATGGCACCCGGCGAACAGCGCGTCCGCGTGGATGTACGCACCTTCGACGTGGGCGCTTATGTGGCGGAGGTCACCGCCGGCACCGAGCGGCGCGTGGCACGCTTCGTAGTGCAACGTTGATAGCTCGTAGGCCCGAGGAAAGCCCCCCGCACCCCGGGGGGCTTTTCGTTGCCGCTACTTTTGACGCCCCATGGGCAAACTACGCGTCGCCATCAACGGGTTCGGCCGCATCGGTCGCACCGTGGCCAAGGTGATCCTGAAGCATCCCGACCTCGAGCTGTGCGCGGTGAACGACCTCGCCGATACCCGCACGCTCGCGCACCTGTTCAAGTACGACAGCATACATGGCGTGCATGCCGGCGAGGTGGGGCACGACGAACGGAACGTGATCGTGGACGGCCTCGCCATCCCGGTCCATGCCTCTGCCGAGGCGAAGCAACTGCCGTGGGGCCGTCTCGGGGTGGATGTGGTGATCGAAAGCACCGGCCGCTACACCAGCAGCAGCCAGGCCCAAGCCCACCTCGATGCCGGCGCCGGACGCGTGGTGTTGAGCGCACCCGCGAAGGACTCGGCCATGAAAACGATCGTGATGGGCGTGAACGAGCATCTGCTCACCGCAGCCGACCGCGTGGTGTCCAACGCCTCGTGCACCACGAACAACGCCGCGCCCATGATCCAGGTGATCGATGAACTCTGCGGCATCGAAAGTGCGTTCGTGACCACCGTGCACAGTTATACCGGCGACCAACGCCTGCACGATGCCCCGCACGAGGACCTGCGCCGCGCACGTGCCGCCGCGCTCAGCATCGTGCCCACGACCACCGGCGCGGCCAAGGCGGTTACGCGGATCTTCCCGCACCTCGAAGGGAAACTGGGCGGTTGCGGAATGCGCGTGCCGGTGCCGGACGGCTCCCTCACCGATCTGAGCTGCCACGTGCGGCGCACCGCGACCGTGGACGAGATCAATGCACGCTACAAGGAACTCGCTGCGGGCCGGTGGAAGGGGATCCTGCGCTACACCGAGGACCCGATCGTGAGCATCGACATCGTCGGCGATCCACACAGTTGCATCCTGGATGCGCAGCTCACCAGCGTGATCGGCGACATGGTGAAGGTGGTGGGTTGGTACGACAACGAGATGGGCTACAGCCACCGGTTGGTGGACCTGATCACCTACTGGCCGCGCGCTTAGGGTCCGACTGCGGGCCCACCCTGCACCACCCGGTCCGCGCCAAGGGGGCCATCGTCGTCCGCGCGCTTGCGCAACTGCATGTGCGTACCATCGAACACGCCGTAGGTGAAGTGCGTGATCCAATCACCCAGGTTGATGTACCTCGATCCTTCGCCCACGGCGATGTCGATGGGCAGGTGCCGGTGCCCGTAGACGAAGTGGTCGTGGTGCTCGCGTTCCAGCACGGCACGGCAATGCGCGGCAAGCCATTCCTTGTCCTCTCCGAGCCACTTGCGGTCGTTGGCATAGCTCTTCAGCCGGCTGCGACCGCTCCAGAATTCCGCCACACGCATGGCCAGGTTCGGATGCAGGCGCGCGAACAACCACTGGCATACGGGGTTGCGGAACACACGTTTGATGAGCTTGTAACCATGGTCGCCAGGGCCGAGTCCATCGCCATGACCGATCAGGAACTTCCTGCCGTTCCACTCCCGTGCGACCTCCTCGCGGTGGAGCATCATGCCTGTTTCCGCAGGGATGTAGTCGAAGATCCACATGTCGTGGTTGCCCACGTAGAGGTGGAGCGGAAGGCCGCGATCATGCAGTTCGGCGAGGGTCCCCAAGAGACGGACATATCCGCGCGGCACGGCCTTGCTCCACTCGAACCACATGTCGAACATGTCGCCCAGGACGTGGATCTCCGCAGCATCGGCGGCGGCCAGTTCCAGGAACTTGACGATGCGCCGCTCGCGCACCAGGCTCGAAGCATGATCCGGCGCGCCGAGGTGGAAGTCGCTGAGGAAATAGATCTTCTGGCCAGGCCGCATCACGGTGCCAAGTTGCGCAATGCGCGCGTGGGGTCCATCCGCTCCAGCGCGAACACGATCCGGATCCGCTCCATGAAGTCGAAGTCGCGCAGCTCCAGTTGATCGTTGATGTCCGGAGAGGCGAACAGGGGCACCCATACTTCCACCGCATCGCGGATCACGCGCAGGCCTATGCCGCCCTCGTACTGGAATTCCGTGCGCGTGGACCTGCCCGAGCCCGAGACGGTGGTGACCGGCGCCGCCCCCGCACTTGCGAAGAAGACGAGCGGGAGCCGGAACGGCGCATCGAGCTCCAGGTTCATCGCGGCCATCCAGGTATCGCTCGTACCGAAGGAATTCGGGGTCTTGAACCCGCCCTGGTCCTTGCTCATTTGCTGGTCGGTGATCTCGCCGATCCCCTGGCGGTTGATGAAGAGGTGGTCGTAGAGCAGGTCCGA
>CAZFAW010000072.1:7744-9601 GCA_964517015.1 uncultured Chryseobacterium sp. | reverse complement strand
GGAGTAGCTCAGTTGGTAGAGCATCAGCTTCCCAAGCTGAGGGTCGCGGGTTCGAGCCCCGTTTCCCGCTCAATGGAGGGGCGGCTTCGGCCGCCTCTCCGCTGAACGACCCCAACCGTGGACCGGCTCCATCGATCGGTCCTTGCGCGCATACCGATCGGAAGGAACCAACGTTCAGGGCGCACCATGCAAAACCTCGTTCACCATCGGTTGCGCTCCCTGCTGTGGCTGCCCGCTGCGGCCGTCTCCACCCTGTTCTCCTGCGCGCAAGGAGAGCCGCACACCACACCCACCGCCATGACCGGAGATCCGACTTCCACCCTGTTACCTGCTGACTCCAACACGCAACGGACCGATACGGCCACGCTCGGCGCGGGCTGCTTCTGGTGCGTAGAAGCGGTGTTCACCGAATTGAAGGGCGTGATCCGTGTGACCTCCGGGTACGCCGGTGGTTCGGTGAAGGCGCCCACCTATAAGGAGGTGTGCACGGGCACCACCGGCCATGCAGAGGTGGCCAGGATCGTTTACGACCCCGGGGTGATCACCTTCGACGAATTGTTGGAAGTGTTCTGGCAGACGCACGACCCCACCACATTGAACAGCCAGGGAAACGACCACGGCACACAATACAGGTCGGTGATCTTCTACCACAACCCGGAGCAGCAGGCCATCGCGCAGCGCTACAAAGCCGAACTGGACAAGAGCGGGGCTTGGGATGCGCCCATCGTAACGGAGATCTCCCCGCTCACCGCGTTCTACCCGGCAGAGGACTACCATCAGAACTACTACGCCCTCAATGGGAACCAGGGCTATTGTCAGTACGTGATCAGGCCCAAGGTGGAGAAGTTCCGCAAGGTCTTCGCCAACAAGTTGAAGCACTGAGCATTACGGCAGGCTCTCGTACATTCGGGGCACGGTTGTTGGCTTCGTGCCAGCCGCTTGAACAAACGCGCATGAACCTCCTTCTTACCGGGGTCCTCTCCACTACGCTGCTCGTTGCCCTGCCCACCCAAGCCCAGATCGGCCGCGAATTGGTGCGGAACGGTGGCTTTGAGCTGATCGATGGCAAACTGAACACCTTCGACCAGTTGAAGGCCGCCATGGGCTGGAACAACGTGAACCTGGGCCTTTCGGAGGTGTTCAGCAAGGATGCCCCGGCGAAAACCATCGGTATTCCCGCCAACGACTACGGCACCATCGAACCGAAGGACGGCGAGCATTACGCCGGGCTCTTCGCCTGGAAGGACGATATGCGGCGAAATTGGAGCGGAGGCGCCGAAGATCCCTTCGAACCCGGGTGGAACGTCTACTCCGAGTACCTGCAGAGCGAACTGGTCGCACCCTTGGTGGAAGGCAAGACCTACGAATTGAGCTTCTGGGTGGCCCTGAGCGGCAACAGCGATCGCGCGGTGAGCGGGCTGGGCGCCTATTGCGCCCCGTTCGCCATGCACGAGGACAATCGACGCTTCCTGCAGGAACGTCCCAACGCATCCACGGACAAGATCCTGAACAAGAAAGGGGAGTGGGTGCGGATCACGCAACGCTTCGTGGCCGACGGCGGCGAGTCGTTCATCATCATCGGGGTGTTCCCCTACGTAGGCTTCGATACCCAGCGCATGATCGCGGACTACGATAACCAGTACGCGTATTACTATGTGGACGCCATCAGCCTACAGGAGGTGGAGCCCGAGCAAGACTGAAGGCCGATCCGCGCACACCGTTCCTGGAGCCCCCGATCGCATGCCGGTCGGGGGTTCTTTTTCCGTCTTCGGGTGACGTATGCGGGACCCCTCGTCTCAACGCCACATTTTCCCCGATCGACCATGAACACACGCTATGTGACCTCCCTTTTCACGG
>CAZFAW010000072.1:1394-7644 GCA_964517015.1 uncultured Chryseobacterium sp. | reverse complement strand
CCACATTTTCCCCGATCGACCATGAACACACGCTATGTGACCTCCCTTTTCACGGCGATGACGGCTTGCGGCCTCAGCGCGCAAACGAACGGACCGAACCTGGTGCCGAACTCCGGATTCGAGACCGGCGCCGAAACAGTGACCACCTGGGACCAATTGGAACGCGCGGCCAGTTGGAGCAACGCCAACGCGGGCTCTTGCGACGTGTTCACCAAGGCCTCCAATAACAAGGCCGTTGGCATCCCGGCGAACGAACTGGGCAGCAGCGACGCGCCGGAGGGAACCTACTACGCGGGCTTCGTGGCCTGGAAGGACGACATGCGCCCGAATTTCAAGCACCTGCTGCACGGCGATCAAGAGCCGTTCCGCGAAGCGTGGAACAGTTACAGCGAGTACATGCAGATCGAATTGAGCCAGCCCTTGGAAGCCGGTAAGAAGTACGAGATCGGCTTCAAAGTGAAGTTGGCGGGCAATAGTGACCGGGCCGTGAGCGCGATCGGCGCCTATTGCGGTCCGAACAAATTGAACTACAACCACCGTCACTTCCTCACGGAAAAGCCCCAGGTGTTCAGCTCCCAGGTGATCCGCGATACGGAGAATTGGACCGAGATCAAAGGGGAATTCGTCGCCGATGGCGGTGAACGGGTCCTGGTGATCGGTGCCTTCCCCACTGCGGTGATGGATAAGGAGAAGGTGGTGAAAGGTGCGGACAACCAGCGCGCTTATTACTACGTGGACGCGGTCAGCTGCGCCTTCGCCCCGGAACCCGATGCGGATGGCGATGGGGTGCCGGACAAGGAGGACAACTGCCCCACGGAGCCGGGCTTGAAGACCCTTGGAGGCTGCCCCGATCGCGATGCGGACGGTGTCACGGACAAAATGGACGCCTGCCCGGACAAGGCCGGTGCCGCCAAGGACCAGGGTTGCCCCGACTCCGATGGCGATGGTATTGCCGACAACACGGATCGTTGCCCGACCCAACCCGGTGTGCCCAGCATGAAGGGCTGCCCGGAGATCAAGGAAGAGACGCGGAAACTGTTCGAACGTGCCCTTACGGGGATCAAGTTCGAAACCGGCAAGAGCACCATCAAGCCGGAGAGCTTCAAGATCCTGGACGATGTGGTCAAGGTCATGTTGGAGAACCCGTCGTACGACCTGGAGATCCATGGACATACCGACAACCAGGGCGATGATGCGAAGAACCAGAAGTTGAGCGACGATCGGGCTGCGGCAGTGCGTGACTACCTTGTGAAGAAGGGGGTCCCCGCTGCGGACCTGAAATCATTCGGGCACGGGGAAATGCAGCCCGTGGAGAGCAACGATTCCGCGGCAGGTCGCGCCAAGAACCGCCGTGTGGAGTTCAAGGTGACGTTCTGGGAATGACCCCCGGACGTGGGTGGAACAGGAACGGCGGGCCTCGGCCCGCCGTTCCTGTTCAGGAGAAGCGTGCGGGTCCTACTGGCTCTGCTGTTGCAGATCGGCGTCGGTCATCGGACCGGGGTCATAATCCTGCGCCACCACGATGAATTGATACGGGATCTTCTTGGTCAACCCGGTCACGTCGGTGAAGCCCGGCTGGTCCAGATCGTTCATCACCTGCTCGGCTGAGGTGCGTTGTTCCACGGGCGGTCCCACCGGTGTGGGTTCCGGAAGGAACTCCACGATCCCGACCGTCTTCGGCTTTTTCAGCCCACTGCGGAGTTTCGTGAAGAAAGAGAGGCGGTCGTTGATGTACATCCATTGGTGCATGCACAGCGCCATATCCGCTTCTTCGCCGGTGATCCCCGGTTCGCCGGCCTGGGTCAGGCGGGTGCGCAGGCGTTCATCGCTCAACCCGGCGGCCTTCTTCCGTTCTTCGATGGCCTCCAATTTCTTCGGATCGGTATCGATCGCGATCACGTTCGCGCCGGCTTCGATCAGTTTGAAGGTCATGTACCCGTCACCGGCGAAGAGGTCGGCCACGGTCCTGCCCCCGACCCCGCCCATGGCGGTGAAGATCTCCCCGGAGCCCTGCCATTGGTCCCGATCGTTCGAAGCAGTGGCCGTGTTGGCCGGTCCGTTGGTGGTGGTCGTGGTCGGGCTTGTGGAGGACGTGGAACCGTTGTCTCCTCCGCAGGAAACCAGGCTCAGTACGAGTATGGGCAGAAGCAATGCGGTCGTTCGCATGGTCGGATGGGAATGGGGGGCAAATGTAGAGGGGCGCTGCCACGTGGGTCAGCGCACCGGTGCGGGTTGCGTCAGGGTGCGTTCCCACTGCAGGTTGCCGTCGGTGTCGAGGATGGCGATGCGCATGGCCCTGGCACCCATGGGCCCGGAGAATTCCAGAACCCCGAAGTTGCGCTTCGCCACCACGGTGCCGGGCACGGAAAGGCTGTTCTTCCCGCTGGGGTCGTAGGTGGCGGAGGTGAGCGGGGAAACGGTGAGGTCGTAGAGGGTGTTCCCGTCGTCGGATGGCAGGGCCGTCAGCTCGGTGAAGTGCCGGTCACCGGTAAGGAAAATGACCCCCGTGATCCCTTCTGCGTGGATCCGCTCGATGATCTCTGCGCGCTCGGTGGGGCAGGTGGCGTAGTTCTCGAATTCCGCGGCATCGGAGAGGAACTGCCCGCCGATGGCCACCAACTTGAACGGTGCTTTGCTGTACTTCAGCGCTTGGATCAACCAGTCGATCTGGGCTTTGCCCAGGATCGTGCCGGTGGCCGTTCGCATGCTGGGCGGCACGCGGAACGTACGGTCGTCCATGAGGAAGAAGTCGATGTCGTTCCAGGAGAACATCGTGGTGATCCCATCCGCGCCGGGAACCCCGAACGTGGGGTTGGGCCAGAACAGTTCGAACGCGCGGCGGGTATATGCCGCATTTACAAAGCTCCCATCGCCATCGTTCGGTCCGAAATCGTGATCGTCCCAGATGGCTACGTGGTGGGTGCTGCGCAGCAGACGCTGCATGTCCGGCAACGAACGTGTGTGCGTGTACCTGTGTAGGATGCCGGTCCAACTTCCCCAGTCGGGTTCGCGCAAGTACACGTTGTCGCCCAGCCAGAGCATGAGGTCCGGCCGTAGGTCCGCGATGTGGTCGAAGATGCCGTAGCCCCCCCCGTACGGTTTGCCTGGACGGTCCATCCCCGGTTCGTTGATGTACGCACAGCTGCCCAAGGCCACCTTGAAGTCCGGTGGGTCCGTGCGCCATCGCCACAGCGGTTGGGTGCTTACATGCAAGGGTGCAGCGGGATCCACGGGGCGGCCGTCGAGTTCCACGCGATAGCCGTACGTGCGGCCGGGCTGCAGATCGCCGATCCGGAAGGTGAACGCATTCCCGTCCTCCGGGTCCGAGGACCGCTCCTCCGTTCGCAGCACACTGTCCGGGCGTTGCTGGTCCCAATAAGCGATGGCCGCTTTGCACGGTCCATGGCATTGGAACCAGATGCTCACCTCGGTGAGGTCCGCATATCCGGGCATCGGTCCCGTGATCTGTGATCGTACGAGAAGCGTCGGCGCGATGACGGCCGAAAGCACGACGATGACGTTGCGCATGGGGTCAGGTGGTGGGGTCTTCGAACCAGGGTTTTCCGGTGCGGAACACGGTCCCGCGGAACAGGGCCACTTCCTTGCCCGCTGCGTTCTCCACGCGCACATCGTAGCGGGCGAACCGCTCACTGCGTTGCAATTCGGTGGCGGTGGCGATCAGTACCTCGCCTTCCTTCACCGGCCGCGTGTGGGCGATGGAGGTTTCGACGCTCACCGCCTGGATGCCGTGCGAATTGGATGCGAAGGCGAGGCAGCTGTCGGCCAGCGAATACGTAATACCCCCGTGCGCGATGGCGAATCCGTTGAGCATTTCGGGTCGAACCGTCATGCGCAGCACGCATCGTCCAGGCTCCACGCGCAGTCGTTCAATGCCCAGCCAGATGCTGAACGGATCGTTGTCGTACATGCGCGAAACCACGCGCCGGGCCAGTTCGTTCGGTTCCATGGGCATCAAGATGCGGGGAAGAGCTCGCGTGGCATCACCCCTTCGTGCTCCAACAACCAGCGTTTGCGCCAGAGGCCTCCGATGTACCCGGTGAGCGAGCCATTGCTGGCCAGCACCCGATGGCAGGGCACCAGGATCGGCAGAGGGTTCGCCGCACATGCGCCGCCGACCGCTCGCGCGTTTCCGCCGGCCGCTTGCGCCAGCTCCTGGTAGCTCTTCACGCGCCCGAACGGGATCCGCTGCAATTGGTGCCAGACCCGGTTGCGGAAGGCGGAGCCACGTTCCGGCAGCGGGAGATCGAAGGACGCGCGCCTGCCTTGGAAGTACTGTTCCAATTGCCGAACGGCCTCCTTCAGCACATTCGGCATGCCCGATCGTCCACGGCCGGGGCTCGCGAACCGGACATGCAGCACCCGTTCGTCGTCGCTTTCCACCCAGATCCGCCCGAGGGGTGTCTCCAGTCGCGCCACGTACTGCGGTCCGAACAGTTCAGGCGCCAGGCCGTCCGTGGTGTTTTTCATGGCAACTTTCGGCGGCCGCGCCGCTCCTCCGGCAAGGCCTCCCAAAGTAAGCGGACATGAACTGGTTCAGCCCCGATCTCAACGCCTTCTTCAAGGAACTGGCGAAGAACAACAACAAGGAATGGTTCGATGCGAACCGCAAGCGCTACGAAGCAAGCGTGAAGCGACCTTTCGAAGCGTTCACGGCCGAAGCCATTGCACGCATCGGCAGGCACGACAAGTCGGTGAGGATCACACCCAAGGAGGCGATCTTCCGCATCAACCGCGATATCCGGTTCAGCAAGGACAAGACCCCGTACAAACTGGAGGCGTCCGCGATCATTTCACCGGCGGGGCGCGCCGACCACACCGTGCCGGGCATCTATTTCGCGTTCGGGCCGGAGGCCGTGAAGTTCTATGGCGGTTGCTACCAGCCGGACAAGGAACAGCTCCACCGGATACGCACGGCGCTGGTGCGTGATGGCAAGGGCTTCCGGAAGGCAATCGGCTCGAAGACCTTCGCCTCGATGTTCGGGTCTGTGCAGGGCGAAGTGAACAAGGTGCTGCCGGCTGAATTCAAGGATGCCGTTACGAAGGAACCGTTCATCGCCCACAAGCAATTCTATGTGGGCGCGGAACTGTCTTCCAAATCGGTCACGTCCGCCACGCTCATGGAAACCTTCCTGGACCATTACCTGGCCATGCGCCCGTTGAACCTGTGGCTTACGGCCGCGTTGCGGAAGTGAACCGATCGATGGAAAATTGAAGGGCGACCCGAGGGCCGCCCTTCCTTTCACCAGAACATGCCCCGGTGACGGGGCACGGTGGCTCAGTTCGCCTTTCCGGACAATTCCACGTTCAGGACCACATCGTCGCTGAGCACGTAGTCCTTGCTGCCGCTGCTCCACGCCACGCCGTACTTCTGACGATCGAACGTCAGGTTCCCGGTGGCCTTCACCGTACCGTCCGCGTTCGGGGTCATCACGATATCCGTCACCGTTTCGGTGTTCGTCTTGCCGCGCACGGTCAGTTCGCCGGTGGCGGTATTGGCGGTGGTGCCGGTGATCCGGAAGGTGGCGGTAGGGAAACTGTCCGCAGCGAAGAAATCGGGAGACATCAGGTGCCCGATCAGCATGTCGCGCGTGCCTTGCTTGGAGCCATCGGGTTGGTAGAAGGTGTCCGTCAAGGCTTCCTTGGCCAGGCCCTTGAGGTCCACGCTGAACTCACCGCCGATCACGGTGTTCCCTTTGGTCATGAGCGTTCCTTTGGTCAAAGGCATGCTGCCCACGTGGGTTTTCACACCCAACATGGTGGCGGACCAGGTCACTTTGCTCGCGGCCGGGTCGATGGACCAGCTGCGCTCCATGGACGCCAGGGCGGCGATGCTGTCCTGGATGGCCTTTTCCTTTTGTGCGGCGATCTCCTCGGCGCTGGGGCCGCAGGAAACGAACGTCATCACGGCAGCTGCGGCCGTGAGGGCGAATACGGGTTTCATTGGTGTTCTTGGGGTTCGATCTTGGCCGCGAAAGAAAGCAACCCTCCGGATCCAACCCTTGAATTGGATTAAGTCAGGGCTGGCGGAAGGTGCGGCCTTCGGCGACCATTTTGCGCAGCAACAGGGAAGGGCGGTAGCGGTCCTCCCCGTATTCCTGCTGGAGCCGCTCCAGTTCGGTCAAACAACGCCCAAGGCCCAGTTCGTCGGCCCACTCCAGCAGTCCTTTCGGGTAGTTGACGCCCTTGGTCATGGCCCGATCGATGTCTTCGCGCGAAGCCACGCGCAGGT
>CAZFAW010000072.1:0-1294 GCA_964517015.1 uncultured Chryseobacterium sp. | reverse complement strand
AAATGCGCAGGGCTTCGCCATAGAACGGGCGTGCAATGCGGTTCACGATGAAGCCCGGCGTGTCCTTGCAGATCACGGGTGTCTTGCCCCAGGCCATCATCAAGGCCGATGCTCGTGAGGCGAGTTCCGTATCGGTTTGAAGGCCGGGCACCACTTCTACCAGCGGCAGCAGCGGGGCGGGGTTGAAGAAGTGGAGCCCGATCACGCGCTCCGGTCGTTTACATGCGCCCGCAATGGCCGTCACCGATAGCGAAGAGGTGTTCGTGGCCAACACAGCGTTACTCGCAACGAGCACTTCGAGTTCCGTGAACAGCTTCTTCTTGATGCCAAGATCTTCGACGATGGCTTCGATCACCAGGCCGCAGGTGGCGAGCCCCTTCAGTTCGTAGGTGGGAACGATGCGCGCGTGGATCACCTCGGCTTCCTCCTTCCGCATTTTTCCTTTCTCCACCAGCTTGTCCAGCGTGCGCGCCAGCCCGTCCATGGCCTTGTCCACGGCCTCTTTGCGCGTATCGAAAAGGTGAACGGTGTGGTCGGCCTGGGCGGCCACCTGTGCGATGCCGCTTCCCATGGTGCCGGCACCGATCACGCCGACTACGGTGTTCCTGTCCATGGGGCGAAGATCAGTCACGCGCGGATCATGCAGGAGGCTTCGTGATGACACACTACTCCCCCCTGTATACCGGCTTCCGCTTCTCCAGGAAGGCCTTCACGCCTTCGTTGTAATCGTAGCTGCGGCCGGCGATCGTTTGCAGTTCGTTCTCCACGTCCAATTGGTCCATGATGTTGCCGTTCTGTCCGCGGTTCAAGGCCTCCTTGGTGAGGGCGATGGCTTTGGTGGGCATCAGGGCGAGCTTCTTCGCCAGCACGGTGGCTTCGTTCAAGAGTTCGGCATCCGGCACGGCTTTCCAGATCATGCCCAGCGCCTCGGCTTCCTTGGCGCTCACCTTGGGCGCGAGGATCATCTGCCCAAAGGCGCGTTGCTGACCCACCAGGCGCGGCAGGGTGAAGGTGCCGCCGCTGTCGGGGATGAGGCCGATGTTGATGAAGCTCTGGATGAAGTTGGTGCTCTCGGCCGCCAGCGTGAGGTCGCAGGCGTAGGCGATGTTGGCCCCGGCACCGGCAGCCACACCGTTCACCGCGCACACCACGGGCTTCGGCAGGTTGCGCAGCCGCCGCACGATGGGGTTGTACTGCACGGTGATGATCTCCTCGATCAAGGTGCCCGGCGCGATGGCCTCGGCCAGGTCCTGCCCCGCGCAGAAGGCCCGGCCTTCACCGGTGATCAGCACGG
>CAZFAW010000071.1:0-9694 GCA_964517015.1 uncultured Chryseobacterium sp. | reverse complement strand
GGTCACTTCGCTCCATGCGGGGTGGCGTGTGAGCCGTGTGCGAAGTTCCTCCAGCGATCGCAGGAGAAGCGTGTCCCGGTCCGGCAGTATGCTGCGGTCGTGCACGTAGCTCAGGCGTTCGAGCATCACGTCGACCAGCGCATCCGGGCGGTTGTCGTGCAAATGCGCCCGTTCAAGGCGTTGGTAGAGCACCAGTGCCTGGAACTCCCAGGACGTGCTGTCGCGATGTGCAAGTGGTCGATGCGCGAAGGTTTCGAAGAGCTCGAACGCGCGCGGATCGTCCAGGGTGAACCTCCATGCGGGTTCGGTCACCCGTGTCTCGGAACTTGTGAACACCTGGAGCGCACGATGTGCCAGCAGGTCGAACAGGGTGGGGCGCAACGGGCGGGCGCGTTCGTCGCCCAGTAACAAGTCGCCGATCCCGTCGATGGTGACCTGCATGAGCGAGTCGCCAGGTGTGAGCGATGCGCGGAACCCCGCGATCACCTTTTCCATGAACCGCTGCTGACCCCAGGTTTCGGGATCGTCGGATCCCACGGTGGTGGCCGTGCGCTCCAGGACGGCCCAGCGCCGTTGCTGATAGAGATCCCACCACTTGCTTGCGGCAACGCTCTGCAAGACCTGGGCAAGCGGGGCGGGTGCGACGGCCGCGCGTTGCTCGATCGCAGAGAGTATCGCAGGCTGGTCCACGCCTGTGGCTTGTTGGAACCTGGACCGGTACATCCACGCCTTGAACTCGGTGCGCCAATCACCGCCGGTGCGCGCCCGATCGAGGATCACCTCCGTCCGCTCGAGCGCGGTGGCGTACTGGCCAATGCCGTCCAGCGAGTCGATCGCGGCCCATCGGGGGTCGGGAGCGGTGCTTTCCACGGTACGGCGTTGATCGGAACAGCCGAGGAACAGGAGGGTCGCGCCGCATGCCGCGAACCGGTAACGGAAGTGCATGGGGCGAAGGTCGCATGCCTCACGCGAACCGGGCCACGTCCACTTCGGGGTCGAGGGCGGCACCGGCAAAGAGATGATCGGCAAGGTGCATGGCGCACCACGGTGCGAGCAGTACACCGCGCGACCCCAGGCCGTTGAAGACGGCCTGTCGCGGCTGCGCCGCGAGCCGGCCCAACAAGGGCCGGCGGTCGCGCGCGGTGGGGCGCACCCCCGCCTGCTGGTCCAGTACCTCGACAGGAAGATCGGTCATGGTGCGCACGCGCCGCAACAGTTCCTCGCGCGCAACATCGCTCGGGCCGCTCCACACGTTCTCCCAGGCGAACGTGGCACCGACCCGGAATCGTTCTTCGCCCAGCGGGAGCAGGAACGCACCACGATGCACCATGGCACGGGTGTGCAGGCCTGCGATCCGCACCGTCAACGTTTCCCCTTTCACCGGCACAAGCCCCGGGATCCGTGCGAACGGGCCCGTGCATTCGATCACCCATGCCCCCTCGCGATGGTGTGCATCGACATCGCGCGGGTCCTCGATCCAATCGCCGTTCTTCCGCAGATCGGCTTCCTGGGCATCCAGGAAAGCGGGCACGTCCAACCATGCGCACCCGATCACGCTGCCATGGCCGTGCGGAACCCGGAGCCCGTGCAGGTCATGGTCCCCTACGCATTCCATGGAAATCGACCCTCCGATGGAGGGCTCCGCGCAGCGCGCCGACCAGAGGGCCTTTTCGCGCTCGTCCGCGAAGAGCTTCCGGAGAACCAGCGGATGCCAGAGACGACGACCGTACCGTGCCTCGGCCGCCCGGTAGAACGTGTCGGCGAGCGGAAGGAACTCGCTTGCGCGCCAGCTCAAGACCATGCGCCGCAGCACCACGGGGTTCACCACCCCGCCCGCCACACGCGAGGCGCGCCCTTCGCGTGGCGCATCGTGGACACGCACGCGCATGCTGCGTTGGTGAAGAACGTCGCGCAACACCGCACCGGCCAGACCATGGCCCATGATCACCACATCCATCGCGTACGAAGTTGTGCGGAACGGCGGGAACGGGAGCCTTTACGCGGCAAGGAGCCGCGACATGCGCTCCAACAATGCCTCCTGATCGAACGGCTTCTGCAAGAGGTCGTTCGCCCCGGCGCCCCGCACCGTATCGAGCAGATACGGAAGATCGTGGCCGGTGATCGCCAGCACAGGCGTGTCGATGCCCTTTGCGCGCAAATGCTCGATCAAGGCCAGGCCGTCCATGTAGGGCAGGCCGAGGTCCACCACGAGCAGGTCCACGCGTTCGGTGGTGAGGATGGCGTCCAGGTCGCGTCCATCGCGCAGGGCGATCACGCCCCACCCCGCACCGGTCAGGCGGCGCATCATCAAGGTGCGCACCAGCGGGTCGTCTTCGATCAGGATCACGCGGGCCATACGGCCCGTTGGTACGGTGGACAGGGCCGTGGGGTTGCGCCGCTAAAAGATGTCGTTCCCGTTGGCGTACAGGATGAGCAGCAGGATGAAGGCCATGCCGATCATCTGCGCCACCTCCATCACGCGTTGCGGGGCGGGCTTGCGCGCCACCATTTCATAGAGCAGGAACATCACGTGGCCGCCATCGAGCGCAGGGATGGGCAACACGTTCATGAAGGCCAGCACGATGCTGATGAAGGCCGTCGTCTCCCAGAAGGTCTGCCAGTCGCCCCACCTGCCGAACAAGCCACCGATGGTCCCGAAGCCGCCCATCTGCTTCACGCCGGAGGAACTGAAGACCAGTTTCAACGAACGCGCGTAGCCGCCCAGGATCTCCAGGCCGTACTTGATCCCGGCCGGTATGGACCCCAGGAACGTATAGCGTTCGGTGGCCAGGGTGAATTGCTTGTCCAGTCCCTGGTTGTAGATGCCGATCCTTCCGTTGTCGTCCACCTCCACGGGCACCAACAGCTTCGTCCCCTCCCGCACCACCTCCACATTGACCGTTCGGCCCTTCAATTCGCCCACCGCCTCCACGAAATCGGAGAAGAACGGGGCCGGGGCGCCGTTGATCCCCACGATGCGATCGGCCTTGCGGAAGCCGCCGCTCTTCTCGGCATTGCCCCCGCGGGCCAGGCTGTCCACCACAAAGGGGATGCGCGGAACGAAGAGCACCTTCTCCTTGCGATCGAGGATCTTCTCATGCACGTCGGTGCTCAGCACCACGTTCATCTCTTTGCCCCCCCGGTCAATGGTAAGGATGCGTGCATCATCGATCAGGATCGCGCGACCGATGTCCTGTAGCGTTTGCTTGCGTTCGCCGTCGATGGCCAGGATCCTGTCGCCGGGCAGCACCCCCTGTTCCTTCATCACTTCGCTCGGCATCACGCCGTAGGTCTCGTTGCCGAGGGGCAGGTAATCGCGCCCCCAGACGAAGAGCACCATGGCATAGATGGCCAGGCCCAGCAGCAGGTTCACCGTCACCCCACCGAGCATGATGATGAGGCGTTGCCAGGCGGGCTTCGCGCGGAACTCCCACGGCTGCGGCGGCTGCTGCATCTGCTCCTTGTCCATGCTCTCGTCGATCATGCCGGCGATCTTCACGTAGCCGCCCAGGGGGATCCATCCGATGCCGAACTCGGTGCCCTTGATCGTCCTCTTCCACAGGGCGAACTTCAGGTCGAAGAACAGGTAGAACTTCTCGACCCTGGTGCGGAACGCCCGCGCCGGAATGAAATGCCCCAACTCGTGCAGGATCACCAGCAGGCTGAGGCTCAGGATGAGCTGCAGGCCTTGTTGGAGGATCACGCTGTCCATGCGGTGAGGTGTTCGCGGGCCGATCGGCGCGTCTCTGCGTCAGTGGCTTCGAGCGCTTCGAGGGAGGGGTCGGCCACAAAGGTCGCCTTCGCGAGGCAATGCCCGATCAGGTCGCTCATTTCCAGGAAGCCCATGCGGCCCTGAAGGAATGCCTCCACCGCTACTTCGTTGGCAGCGTTCAGCACACATGGCGAATTGCCGCCGCGGTGCATGGCTTCCAAGGCAAGACCAAGGTTGGGGAACGCCTCGGGGTCCGGGGCCTCGAAGGTGAGCGCAGGGTAGCGCGCGAAATCGAAGCGCGGCCAATCCGTCCGCAACCGCTGCGGATACGCGAGTGCGTATTGGATCGGCAACTTCATGTCCGGGAGGCCCATCTGCGCCTTCATGCTCCCGTCACTGAATTGCACGATGCTGTGCACGATGCTCTGGGGGTGCACGATCACCTCGATCCGCTCCGGAGGGAGGTTGAACAGCCATTTCGCTTCGATGGCCTCCAACCCCTTGTTCATGAGGCTGGCACTATCGATGGTGACCTTGGCGCCCATGTTCCAATTGGGGTGCTTCAGGGCTTGCGCCGCGGTCACCCCTGCGAGGTCCTGGCGCGATCTTCCACGGAACGGGCCGCCGCTGGCGGTGAGCACGATCTTCTCGATGGGGTTGTCCCATTCTCCGGCCATGCATTGGAAGATCGCCGAGTGCTCGCTATCGACGGGATAGATGTTCACCCCTTTCCGCTGCGCCATGTCGGTGATCAGGTGCCCGGCCACGACCAGGGTCTCCTTGTTCGCAAGTGCAATGGTCTTACCGGCCTGCAGCGCCGCAATGGTGGGGCGAAGCCCCTTGTAGCCCACCATGGCCGTGAGCACCAGATCGATGCCCTCCATGGCCACGGCTTGCGCGATGGCAGGCTCTCCTGCGAAGACCTTGATGCCCAGGGGCCAAAGTTCCTCTTTCACGGCCGCGTAGCACGACTCGTCGCCGATCACCACCGCATTGGGCCGGAATGTGCGGGCTTGCTGCACGAGCAGGTCGGCATTGCGGCCGGCCACCAACAGTTCCACCTCGAAATGCTCCGGATGTTCGCGCACCACTTCCAGGGCTTGGGTACCGATGGAGCCGGTGGAGCCGAGCAAGGCGAGCCGCTTCTTCACGTGCGCAAAGGTCGCTTTCCGGGTCGAGGCGGAACGATCCATGCCGATCTTGCGCCAAAGCACGCACCCGTGCCCCAGGCTGTAGCACCCGACCCGAGCCCGATCCTGCGGAACGTGGGCCGGCACATCCAGCTCACGCCGGAGGAATCGACGTACTTCCTGTCGTTGCTGAAGCCCAAGCCGCTCAAGAAGGGTCATTTCCTGGTGGAAGCAGGGGAGCCTTCGACCTCCCAGAGCTACGTATTGCAAGGCTGCCTGCGCAGCTACCACATCGATCAGAAAGGCAACGAACACGTGCTCCAGTTCGCCCCGGAGGATTGGTGGACCGGCGACATGGGCAGCGTGATGAAAGGCACGCCGGCCACACTGCACGTGGATGCACTGGAGGACAGTCTCGTGCTGCGCATGGAGCGCAACGACCTCGAGGCGTTGTTCGTGCGCGTACCCAAGTTCGAGCGCTTCTTCCGGATCCTGGTCACCAATGCGTTCATCGCTGCACAAGCGCGGCTCCTGAGCACGATCAGCCGCCCAGCGCAGGAGCGGTATCTGGAGTTCGTCCGGCTCTATCCCGCGCTGGAGGGGAGGGTGCCGCAAAAACAGATCGCGAGCTACCTGGGCATGACACCGGAATTCCTGAGCACCGTGCGGAAACGGGCCCGGATGAAGGAAAAGAAGTGACCCGCATCATCGTGCCGCAGAAGCCCGCTGCAACCGATCGTTGATCGCGCGGCCCAGGCCCTCTTCGGGGAAGACTTCGGCGATGATCACTTCAACAGTGCTGGCGTCGAGACGGCGCAATGCGGCGAACAGGTTGCGGGCCGCCTCGTGGAGGTCCCTCCTTGCGGACAACACTTCATTGAACGATGCGCCGAAGTCCGTTGCCAGGCTGATCACTCCCACCTTCTTCGTGGCATGCGCGCGCAACAATGCGTGAACATCGCCGACCAGCACCGGCTTGCGCGGCGCATAGTGGCCGGCCAACATGCCAGGGGCCCGGGGTACCACCGTGCGTGTTGCACCGATCACCCGACCGATCACCTCTTCGATCGCCTCGATCGGAACACCGCCGGCGCGATACTGCGCGGGGCGCCCATCCTCCCAGCCGATGATCGTGCTTTCCACGCCTACGCTGCACGAGCCGCCGTCAAGGATGTACGGAATACGGTCGCCGAGTTGATCCATGACATGTTGCGCGCTCGTCGGGCTCACATAACCGAAGGGGTTCGCGCTGGGCGCCGCGAGCGGGAATTCGAGCGTACGCAACAAGCGCAAGGTGATGGGGTGCGCGGGCATGCGTACGCCCACGGTATCGAGACCGCTGGTCACGATGTCCGGAACGATCGGGCGCTTGGGCAGCACCAGGGTGAGCGGGCCGGGCCAGAAATGGTGCATCAATGCACGTACCTCCTCGCTCACCGGATGGACCAACGTGTCCATCTGCTCCTTGTGTCCGATGTGCACGATCAAGGGATCGAACGTTGGACGCTCCTTGATCGCGAACACGCGCAGCACGGCCTCCGGATCGAAGGCATTCGCGGCCAGGCCGTACACCGTTTCGGTGGGTATGGCCACGGGTTCGCCCGCGCGCAATTGGCGCGCGGCTTCGTTCGGATCCGTTCCCAGGATGGCGTTCACGTGCTGCACTACATCCCCGTCCGGTAGCCCTCGCTGCTGAACACGAACGGCGTGTTCAGCTTCACCTGTTGCGCCTCGAAGGAATAGAACGGGGCCTCTTCCCCTGTGCGTGTGAACGTGCCGGCGAGCACGAGCCCGTTGCCATAGGCCCCGGCACCCAGCGACGGCTTGCCGTTGATCTTGCCGAACGCCTTGAACACCCCGCCCAGATCGCCCACTTCGCTGTCCGCGATCCACAGGTGCGTTCCATCTTCCTTGCCTTCCGAGACCCATTCCTTCGCCTGCATGCCGGCGATCCCACGCTCCTTGCCCGAGGCCTTGAAGCGCACCTGCCTTCCCTCTCCACCCATATCGGGGATCTTCATGCGCATGCATAGCTGCATCGTGTCGGTTTTGATGAAGCTGGCCGTGGCCATCTGTTGCGCGTCGAAGACCACGAACATCTGCCCCGGCGTACCGTGATGGGACATGTCCTGGAGGATCCCTATGACCTGCGATCCGGTGCTGAAATGGATGGTGAACGCCTCTTTCCTTTCGTCGCCCAACGGGCTGGTCTGTTCGCTGGTATAGCTCACCTGGTGCTGGAAGGCGTACACGGGCTCCACCTTCACGGCTTCGCTATTGAACAGTTCCATCATTGCATTCAAGAGCGCGACGGAATCGATGCCTTCGCCCACTTGTGCGGCGAGCGGCGCGGCCGGGGTCAGCAGGGATAGGAAGGCGAGGGGGCGCAGGAACTGCATGGCGGGGTGTTCGGGCCGTAAAGATGGAAGAGCGCGCGCAGCCCCGCTCAACCCAGCCCTTCCACGTACCGCCGGTCGTTGGCCAGCCGCGGCACCTTGCTTTGCGCGTCGTTCAAACCGCGCGCTTTCATCCATTCGGTGAACGCGCCCCGGCGCAATGCCACGATCTCGAGCGTGCGCAACACGTTGCCGCTGATCAGGTCCTTGTAGTACGGGTTGCGCTGTTGCAAGGCAAGGTCCACGGTGGCGGCGAAACCTGCGAGGTCGGCCGGCGCGGTCCCGAATTCGATGAACCACTGGTGGTGCGGCAGCCCGGTCGCCGGTGCAGCCTGGGGCGCCACGGAGAATTCGACCACTTCGCAGGGGATGGCCGCGATCGCATCGCGCAATGCGCCCTCGACCTCCTCGGCGATCACGTGCTCCCCGAACGCACTGGTGAAATGCTTGGTGCGACCGGTCACCACCACCCTGGGCGGAGACAACGACACGAACCGGATGGTGTCGCCGATCTCATAGCCCCAGAGACCGGCGTTGGTGTGAAGCACCAGCGCGTAGTTCTCCCCGATACGCACCTCGCCGATGGAGAGGCGCCGCGCGTTGGGTTCACCCACCTGTTCCGCGGGTATGAACTCGTAGTAGATGCCACTGTC
This sequence comes from uncultured Chryseobacterium sp., assembly GCA_964517015.1. Taxonomy (GTDB): domain Bacteria; phylum Bacteroidota; class Bacteroidia; order Flavobacteriales_F; family PHOS-HE28; genus PHOS-HE28. The sequence goes on along the minus strand of CAZFAW010000071.1, from coordinate 1,803 downwards.
GATCACCAGCAGGAGGCCCTCGCCGGGATCGCCGTCCTGGTAGGCGATGAAGCCCTCGCTGGCGGGAAAGATCTCCACGCTGGGGACGCGGCCACCGATCAAGGCCTCCATGCGTGCGCGATAGGGCTCGTAGTTCACACCGCCGTAAACGAACACGGAGAAGTTGGGGAACACCTCCTTCACCGTTCGCTTGCCACTGCGAGCCAGCAGCTTTTCGAAGTACATCTGAACCCAGGCGGGAATGCCGCTGATCAGGCGCATGTCCTCGTGCAGGGTCTCCTCCACGATCGCATCCACCTTGCGCTCCCAATCCGTGATCGTGTTCACCCGGTAGCTCGGCAGCCGGTTCTTCAACAGGTACCGCGGAACGTGGTTGGCCACGATCCCGCTGAGCCGACCCGTGGGGATCGCGCCGGAGGTATCGAGCTCGGGGCTGCCCTGCAGGAAGATCATCTTCCCGTCCACGAAATCGGCACGCCCCGTATGTGCGATATGCGCCAGCAAGGCGCGGCGGGCACCCCCGATGTGGTCGGGCAGCGAATGCCGCGTGATGGGGATGTACTTGGCCCCGCTGGTGGTGCCGCTGGTCTTGCACAGGTACATCGGTGTGCCGGGCCAGAGCACATCGCGCTCTCCCGCCTTGATCCGGTCGATGTACGGACGGAGCGCCTCATAGTCGCGCAAGGGCACGGCGCGCACCAGTCCCGCATGGTCGTGCACCTTGTCCAATCCGTGTTCACGCCCGAACGCGGTGGCAGCACCCTGATCCATCAACCGCCGCAATACCCCGAGCTGCGTGGACCATGGATCGCGTGCGCGCCGCATGACGCCGCGAGCCACCATCCTGGCGATGGGCCGGCTGATCCAACTCTTCAATCCCACGGGTCGGGCGAGCGGTTCATTGGAACACGATGTACTGTCGGGGGTCGATCGGGTTGCCGGCCATCCACAATTCGAAATGCAGGTGCGGTCCGTCGCTCAGTTCACCGCTGTCTCCGGTTATGGCGATCGCCTCCCCGCCCTTCACGCGGTCGCCCACCTTCTTCAGCAGCACTGCGTTGTGCTTATAGATGGTAAGCAGGTCATTGGTGTGTTGCACCTGGATCACATGGCCCCCGTCGCTGGTCCACGAGGCGAACACCACTGTGCCGTCCAGGGCGGCCTTTACGGCTTCGTCGGGCTTGGTCACGATATCCACGCCCAAGTGGCCTTGTTGCCGGTCGTAGTTTTCGGTGACCACGCCACGCAACGGCGGGAAGAACACGATGCCCGGTAGTTCACGGCCGGCGCCCCCGCCGGGGCGTTCGGGGTCCAGTGAATACGCCTCCTCATCGGTCATACGCTGGCGCATCAGGCTGTCGGTGCGAGAGGGCATCAGATCCTTACCGGTGGGCAGGCTGGCCACGGGACGCAATTGGCCGGCGCTGTCCGGACGCACCTCGCCGGTGAGCACCCTGCGGAGGTTCTCCAGATAGGCTTCCTGCATGGGCACCACGCGAGCCAGCGAATCGGCAAGCAGCGTGGAGCGCAGGGCGTAGCGCCGGAGATCGTGGTCGCTGTACCCGGGCACCAGCTTCTTCAGGGGGGTGAAGACGATCGCCGAGGTGACCAGGGCGGAAAGCAGGAAAGCCCCGCCCAGCGCCATCAGGAGCACGTTGATCCGCGAGAGCCGGATGCTGAAGCGCTCCTCGAAGGTGCGGTCGTTGATCAGCAACAACCGGTACTTGCTGCGCAGCTTGGTGAGCACGCGGCGGCGCGGGGTGCGGGCTTCGGGCTGGGGCGCGGCGGCGGACATGGCGGCAA
>CAZFAW010000070.1:3281-9807 GCA_964517015.1 uncultured Chryseobacterium sp. | reverse complement strand
GGCAGGGAGTGCCCTTGCGGAATGGGCCGGTCGCCCTCGTACTCACCGTTCAATTGCACGGTCCAGTCCTTCGCAAAGCGCTGGCTCACGTTCAACTTGCCGTTCACCCACCAACCGCTGTTGCGTGCCCCGATCGATCCCAGGCCGACCTCCACGAATTGCAGCGTGGCGCCCACGGTGATCTGCATGTCCTTGCGCGGTTCGATCTTCAAGGTGTTGTCCCAACCATAGGTCCAGCTGTCGTCGCCGTTCACGAAGGTGCTCACCAGCACGCCCGGATCGTCGGCCAGCGGGTACACATAGCCGGTGATCACCCCCGAGGTGTACTTGGTGAACACGCTCGTGAGCCAGTTGTTGCGCGGGTTTCCGATCGGCAACAGGTGGTTCACCTCGGCGATCCAGGTGAGTTCCGGACCGAGGGCCGGATTGCCCACCCGGTAGCTGCGGCTGTCGCTGAACATGATGAAGGGCATCACCTGGAAGAAATAGGGGCGGGAGATCTTGCGGCTCACGTTGAGCTGCAATTCGCGAGCGCCTTCCCACTTCCTGCTGAGGTACACCGAAGGGAAGAGGGCTTTGCCTAGGTCGTTCGTTCCGTCGGGGTAGCGGTAGGTGTAGCGCTCGCCCTTGGTGGGCAGTTCGGCCGTCAGGTCGGTGAGTTCGACGCGGAAACCGGCCATCACGCTCCAGCGTTCGCCGAGCTTGTGGCTCCAGTTCACGTAGGCGGCGTTCACCATGTCGGTCACATCGTAGCGGTTGGATAGCGTGCTGTCGTAGCGGTCGGCACCGGTGCTGTCGGAAAGGGTCACATCGAGCACGCTCAGTTCCTGGCGCCACGAACCGCGCAGGCCCCAATCCAGTTTATTGCCCGCGTTGAGGGGGTCCTGTGCATCGAGCTGCAAGGTGAGCTGGTCCGACCCGGTGCTGCCGGTGTTGTGCTGCACCCGGGGCAGGTCCGTGCCTTCACTGCCGTAGGTCCAGGTGGTGAAGTCCGAGGAGTTGGCGCGCTCGCTCCGGTTCCAGGTCACATCGCTGGTCCATTCCTTGCCCTCCTTCGGCGATCTCCGGCGGAACCCCACCTGTGCACGTGCCTCGTTGCCGCTGTTCTGTGAGGTGTTCACCTGCCTCCCGTAGCTGGTCTCATTGCCCGCCGCATCGCGGTTGCTGAACGTTTGATCATCGTCGCTTTCATAGTTGCGTCGATGGAAGCTGACGGACGAGCTCAGGGTGTTGCGGTTGGTCACGTTCCATTCCACGCCCGCACGCCCGCCACCGTTCAACCGTTCGTTGTCGCTCTCACCGGTTTGGAAGAAGTAGCCGGCGGGTTCACCGGCCAGACGGTCGGTGCGATCGGTCTCCGCACGGGTGTTGTTGTCGGCACCGCCCAGGTTGCCGCCCAGGGTGAACGTGAAGGGTTCCTCCTTCACACTGAGGTTGGCGTTGAGGTTGTAGCGACCGGTGGTGCCACCGCCGCCCTGCACCTGTCCGCTGTACCCGGGCTTGTTGCTCTTCTTCAGCACCACGTTCACGATCCCGGCGGAAGTGTTCGCCTCGAACGCGGCGCTCGGCGTGGTGATCACCTCCACCCGTTCGATGTCGTCGGCCGGTATCATGTCCAGGGTGAGGGTGGTCGGGCGGCCATCGATCAGGATCTGCGGGGTTGCGTTGCGCAGCGAAACGTTGCCGTCCACGTCCACGCTCAACCCGGGCACGTTCTTCATCACGTCGGTGCCGGTTCCTCCGCGCACGCTGAGGTCCTTTTCCACATTGTACACCCTGCGATCCACCCGCAGGTTCACCCTGCTTTGCTCGGCGGTCACTTCGGCCTCGCGCAGCACCGCCGCCGAGGGCTGCAGGTTCAGGTTGCCGAGGTCCTGTTCAAGGTGTTGCGGGCTCACGCTGACGGGGATCGCCAGCGTTTCACTGCCCAGGCTGCTGATGCGCACCGTGTAGCGACCGAGCGGAACGGCTTCCAGGGCGAAATCCCCGTTGGCCTTCGCCAGGGTGCCGTTCACCACGCTGTCGTTCATGGTCAACAGGGTGATGCTGGCGAACTCGGCCGGTTCCTTCGAATCGGCGTGGATCACGCGACCGATGATCCGACCTTTCGGATCGGGGCGAATACCGCCACCCGGGCGCTGGGCCCGGGCTGCGAGGGATAAGATGCCGAGGAGGAGGATCGACAACAGGATGCGGAGGCGGCTCACGTTCGGGCGCGGGGTCGGTTGCGGGTCCTGTTCCGGCAGGTGGTGCAAGGTAGACCGCACCGAACGGTCGGGGTTCGATCCGTTGGATCCCTTTAACGAAAGAACCCCTCCACGGGGAGGGGTTCTCGCTGGTTGTCGTTCCGGGTCTAGTACTCGTCGCGACGATAGTCACGGTCGCCGCCGCGATCGCGATCACGGTAGCCGCCGCCACGGTCTTCGCGCTCGCGGTAGCCGCCGCGATCACCACGATCGCGGAAACCACCACCACCGCCGCTGCGGAATCCGCCGCCCTCCGGACGAGGACGTGCTTCGTTCACCACCAGGTCGCGGCCCTGGAAGGGCTTGCCGTTGATGGCTTCGATGGCCGCCTTACCGGCGGAATCGTCGGACATTTCCACGAATCCGAAGCCGCGGCTCCGGTTGGTGACCTTGTCCATGATGATCTTGGCGGAGGTGACCTCCCCGTAGGCTTCGAACAGTTCCCGGAGGTCCTGGTCCTTCGCGCTGTACGCGATGTTGGCGACGTAGATGTTCATGAGTTCCACTGACTGATTTGACGTGCCTTGCGGTGCTGTTTTTTTCGCAAAGCGCGGCCAAAGTAGGTGAAAAACCATTAGGCCGCAGGGGCCTCCATGATCGTGGGGCCCGGCGGGGGGCTCGGAAGGGAGGGCAACAGGCGCGCCAGCGGGTGCCCCAGGAACGCCAGTTCGCCGCGGGACCATTGGCCGCGCGCGGTGCCCGCTCCCTGGGGCGGGGCGGCCACATGCACCAGCACGTAGCGGTCCTTGTAGAGGGTATCGTGGTCCTCGTGCACTTGGAGCAGAAGGAGTTCGTGCACGACATCGCCCACGCCGATCGGTCGGTCCGGCCGCAGGAGGTACCAATCCGTGTCCTCATCCACCACGGTGCGCCGGATCACCGTGCCTTGTACGGGCAGCTCGGCCATGAGGCCCGACCATCGTTTGCCGAGCGGCAGCCGCGAATGCGGGCGCAGTTCCACGCGCACGCCGGTGAGGTCGATCTCCCATTCCACCCGGGGCACGAACCAGCGGAAGAAGTTGAACGGTACACGGAGCGGTTCGATATAGCCGGGAATGGGCGCCAGCGATCCGAAGTTGATGGCCGTGATCATGAGCAGCGCGGCCATCAGGTTGGCGTTCGCCGTCAGCAGGGCATGGGCCGTAGCGCGTCCCTGGTACAGGAACGCCGCCACGTATGCCGTGGCCAGCACGAACAGCAGACCGTTGATGATGCGGTAGCGGAACATGGTGCTCGCCGGCCGTGTGCTGTGGTTGAAGTGCGGGGAGATGTTCACGAGGTTGTTCTTCATCACCACCCAGACCTGCAGGGAAGCCAGGAAGAAGAGCACCGTGAGCAACCGCGGGCGCGCCGGGTCCAGCAGCCAGAAATCATAGAAGCCGTGAGCTACACAGGCGATCAAGAGGTAGCCGATGGTGCGAGGTCCGATCCAGCGCCTGCCCCGGTACAGGCCGATGGCCACGCCGTAGGCCACCACCGACGCGAAGAGCATGTGCGCGACGCTGCTCATCAGCGCCCGCCCCATGACCGCCTGCAACTCGCTCATGCGCAAATACTGGATGTTCTCCAGGAACGCGAATCCCAGCGCGGAGATCGAGGCGTAGAGCAGCAGATCGAACGGTTCGTTCACCTGCCGCGTCGCAGCCCGGATGAACAGCCAGGGGAGGAGCTTGGCCAGTTCCTCCAGGCCGCCGATGGCGAAGACGCAGTACCACCAGTCGTTCCATGCCTCACCGGTAAGGGAGAAGCCGCGAACTTCCAGCCAACGGTACCCCTCGGGCACGGCCAAGGTGGTGGTGCAGGCTAGCAGGAACACGAGCACCTCCCACCGGAGCCGCTCGCGTTCGAAGCTGTCGATCCAGGTGAGGTAGCGGTACCAGGTGAAACTGATCAGGAAGGAGAGCGCCACGCAAGCGAGGAACAGGAACCGCGGCGAGTACAACCACCCTCCCAGGGCGGAGCGCTCCACGAACACGAGGGGAACGGTGATCACCAGACCGAAGAACACGGTGGCGCGCACGATCGGACTGCGCAGGAAGTCGGCGAGGGTGGGGCTGAGCGAGCGGGCGGCGCGCACCTGCGTCACGTAACCGACCAGCAACAGGAAGAGAAGAGGCGCCAGCACGACCATGCGGCAAGGTGCGAAGGATCCGGTTTCGCGGCCGAAGCGTGCTCAACGCACCACCACCACGCGCGCGGGCGCTCGATCGCGTGCATTGCCATCGAGCGAGAGGAAGTAGTTGCCCGGATCGAGCGCCGACAGGTCCACCGTGCAGAACGGCCCGGCCTTCGCCGGGGCGACCATGCAGGTGCGGCCCATGGCATCGGTGATCGTCAATCCCTGGCCGTTCCATGCTGCGGGGCATTGCACGGTGATCGCACCCGTGGTAGGATTGGGCCGGATCAACGGAGGTGCGCCAGCCCCGGCTGCCACCGATGTCGCGAGGTCCACTTCGCGTTGGAACAGCACCATGCCACCGAATTTCGAATCGTAGGGTTGGAGCCCGGGAGCGCCGTGGTTGTTGATGAAGTTGGCCGCCACCAGGTCGCCGAACGCGTCGAGCCCCCAGGTGCAGGCGCTGTCGTTCGGATGGATGTACCCGCCTTTGAGCACGGGATGGTCCGCGTCCGTGATGTCCAGGGCGAGCACTTCACTATCGGCGCCGCTCATCAACAACAAGCTGTCGCCCATGGTGGCGATCAATTCGTTGCTGTGCCCGTCGCTGCCCACCCAGGAGAGGCCGAAGCAGTTCCACGGGTTCATCCATTCCACCTGCTCCATGTCGGTCGGATCGCTCACATCGATCACCTCCAGGCCGCAATAGTCCACGGCCACATAGGCGCGGTCGCCGAGCACCACCAGGTTGTTGTACGCCGGCGGGGTGAAGAGCGGCAGTGCGGGGTTCACATATTGGCCGATCTGCACGGGTGCGGTGGGATCGCCGATGTCGATGGCACGCAAGCCGCCCGCATCGTAGGCCAGGAAGAGCACGTTGCCGGAAAGGGCCATGCCGCGTGCCTGCGGATCGTAACCGGCGATGCCCGGCCAGGAGGGATCGGGCTGGTAGGCGCTCACGAACTGGATGTCGGTGGGATCGCCCACGTCCAGCACGATCACACCGCTTTCCATCGCACCGAGGTAGGCGTGCGTGCCGTTCACGCGCACGATGGCGCATCCTTCGGCATAGGTGGTGCCGCCGTTCCATGTGTCCAGGATCACGGGCGAAGCCGCATCGGCCACGCTGAGCACGGCCAGGCCCGCGCTCTCCGCTCCGCTCTGCAGATCGCCCAGGCAGAGGTAGAGCAACGTGTCCTCCTGCTCCAGGTTCATCACGCGCAGGCCGCCCACTTCGCCGGGCAATACGCGATCCGCGACAATGGGCGCTCCCGGATCGCTGATGTCGAGCACCATCATTCCACTGTCGCCGCAGGCCATGAACAGATAGGGGCGGCCCAGCCGATCGATCCGGCTGCCGAACGTGGACGCCGAAAAACCGTCCGGGAACGCGACGTACCCGTGCTGGTACCTGCCCACCTCCGTGAACAGTACGGTATCGATCGATTGCCCCGCAGCACTTTCCTCAAGGGCGCACACCAGCAGGAAGATGACGAGCGTGCGCATGGATCATTCCAGGATGACCATGTTGTCCTTCGGGTACTTCACCGTGTAGCTGAAGATGAGCTTCTTGGTCTCCTTCGCGCCCAGGGCCAGTTTCCAGGTCAGCATGCCCTTGTCCTTGTCCACCGTTGCCCCGCTGCTTTCCGTCAATTCCACTTCCACCTCGCTCTGCTGGCTCACCGGGTATTGGTCGAGTACTTCGATCTCCACGGTGCTGCTCTTCGCATTGCGTACGCTGATCTCCCAGCTCAGTTGGTCGGTGCGTTTGCCGCCGATCGTTTGTTTCTTGCAGAAGTCCTTGCGCTTCTCGCGCTTCACCACCACGTTGGGATCGCGCCCCAGGCTGATGTTCACCGTATCGCGCACCTGTGCGAGGTCCAGATAGGTCTGGCCCACGAAGCTGCCGTCGAAGAACACGTTCGCATTGCCTGGCAGCAGGTCGAGTTCCTCCCAACCGGTCACGCGTGCGAAGAGGAACGCGTCCTTGTCGAGCTTCGGGGTCACGTAGTGCTTGTAGGTGGCGCCGAGGCTGTGGTCTTGCAACATGATGTTATGGTACTGGCCGTCGCTGGGCACGCTTTGTGGCAGGTCGATCTCGTACTCCACCTGGGTGGTACGCTGCACCACATTGGAGGCCCAGGCGAAGGTGGCGTCGGGTTCC
>CAZFAW010000070.1:0-3181 GCA_964517015.1 uncultured Chryseobacterium sp. | reverse complement strand
GCGGCATCGGCGATCACGCTCACCACGATCTCGCCGGTGGGCCGTTGCGCCTCGCCTTGCACCTGCGACAGCTGGGCCCGCAGGTTGTTCAACTCCTCGTTGATCGTGGTGAGCTTCTCCTTCTGTGCGAGTTGGCCGGCCTTCACGATCGCGAGCCGTGTGCGGGTGTATTCGTTCACGCCCTGCAGTTGGGTGGCGCTCACGCCGTTCTGCTGACCGCCCACGGCCCAGTTCTTCAACAGCAATTGCTCCTCGTTGTCCCACACCACCTTGGTGTTCTCTTCGGCGTAGTAGTCGTGCTCCAGCGCCTTGATCCGCTTTTGCAGGTCCTTCACCTTCTCGTCCTGCCCCACGGGGCTCAGGTAGTTGATCCGGTTCTCCACGTTCAGGATGGTGAAGGCGCCTTTGCCGCTCACTTCGATGCTCATGGCATCGAGCTCCTGGCTCAGTCCGCTGAACACCAACCGCGTTTCGCCCGCAGGCAGGTCCGTGTTGGCACTGCGTTCCACTTGGGCGCGCTGCAGGTACACCGTTACACCGGTCACCTTGCTGGTCACGTTCTTCTCTTCCACGCCGTGGGAGAGCATCGGGAGGGTCGTGCAGAGGACGACGGGGAGCGATCGGAGGATCATGGACGAACGGTTCATGGGGCAAAGATGGATGTCGGCCTGCCGTACACGAACAATGCCGGATCGGTTCAACCCTTGATCACGGTACGGCTCCAGGTCCGGCTGTTCGTGCGCAGCCGCAGCACATAGGCGCCCTCCGGAAGTGCCGGGTCGATCGGAATGGCGCAACGCCGCGCCGCACCTCCTTCCCCGCGCAAGGTGGCGTGCTGCACTTCGCGGCCCCAGGCATCGAGCAACGTGGCATGAACGGGTTCATCAACGGTCAGGGTCAGTACCACCCAGAGCGTTCCACGGAACGGTACCGGGAACACCAGTGGATCGGGCAGGGCTTCCGTCGGGCGCATGCCCACGGTGGAACAACCGTTCACCTGATCGGGCAGGTGCGCATCCATCCATGCGGCCCGCAGCAGGATCCAATCCTTCAGTTCGTCCACCTCGCCGGAATAGGTCGCGGGAACGGGCCATGGATTGGGCCAGACCCAGGTGCCCAGGATCGGCCACACCTCGAAGTTCCGCGCTTGGGGCGCTTGCAGCACCGTATGCATCGAATCGCACCAGGCCAGCAGGCTGTCGGTGCTCAGCGGCCCGGCACGCAGCGCATCCCATCGGCAGCGCAGGCTGTCGGTGAACACGGTGTCCTGCATCATGCGGCTCCACCAGAAGGGCACCATCTTGCCGCCGGGGCAGTCGTAGTTGAACTCGTACATCCAGCCGGTGAGGTCGTTCCCCCGGCAATAATCCGCGTTGCCCCACGCCAGGTCGAAGTCCCACACGGGCCCCATGTGCAGGGCGCCGCCGTTGCTGTTCTTGTCCTTGTAGAGGAATGTGCTCAGTCGGTAGCCGTCCACGTTGCGGGCGAGCTCGTTCAGCAACAGGAAGTCGGCGAAGGAGCGCACATCGATGAAGGGCCGGTAACCGAGCAGGGGATCGCGGAAGTCGGGTCCGTTCAGTGCGGTCTCGAAGCTGTCGACGAAGGCCTGGATGTACGCTTCCTGCTGTGGCACGGGTGTGCCCGGTTCGTCGTAGAAGAAGTCGATCGTTTCGGCGCCTGGCGCGTTCGGTGGTGGATACGGACTGCTCCACCCGCCGGTGAAGGACCCTTGCGCCCAGTCGATCTTCACGATGTAGCCGCCGGTCAGCTCATCGCCTGCGATGTCCGTGGGCAACAACTTGGCGATGTCCACGCGTTCCGCATCGCGTTTGATCTTCTCCAGGAACTGGTAGACCCCCAGGTACTGGCCGTTCAGCACCAGTTCCACATGCCGCCAGCGAGGGGCCCAATGCCCCATGCGTTGGTGCACGTGCATGGTCAAGGGGTCGTTCAGCAGCGACTTGTCGGAATAACTGGAACGCAGCACCCAGTCGCTTTCAGGCGGCATGCCCAGCAATGCCGCGCTCGTATCGTTGTCGAAGGCATCCCACAGCTCGATCCCGTAGCTCTTCTTCGGGAAGCCCAGCGAACTGTTGCCGCGCAACTCGATCCCGATCCTGCCGGAGTGATCGTTGAACGGGTCGGTGACATGGTTCACCAGGCCGGGCCCGTTCCAGATGATGCCCATTTCGCCCGGCACTTTCGGTTCGTTGGGAATGGAGGTGCCGTCTGTAGTGATCACCACGATGGGAAGGGTGCTCTCGTGCAGCGCGGTGTACGTGGCGGGATCGGGTCCGAACGTGATGCTCCAGGAGAACAACTCACCGGTGTCGGCGAACGGATAAGTGTCCAGGACGTGGAGCTTCCAGGTGCCGTTGCCGTCCTGCCCGTTGTTCACCACGCCCATCTGGCTCATGGGTGCGTAATCGCCGGAATACGGTGTGGTGCCGGCCACGATCGGTGTGGTGGCGTCGGCGGTGAAGCAGGTGTTGGAATAGAAGTCGGTATCGCCGCCGTTGCCGCCCACCAACAACGCGGTGGTGCCGTCCGGCGCAACGATGGAGAGGTCCAGGTCGGCGATCCAGGTGTGTTCCAGGTCGATGCACACGCGCTCCAGGCCGAAGAACGTGGTGTCGAGGGTGCCCGGCACCAGTCCGGGAACGCTCAATGGGAAGTCGATGCTGGTGCCGTCGTCGGGAATGGCCCCGCCGCTCCCGCTGAAGGTCTGAGCGTGCGCAAGGGTGAAGTGCGCGAGCAGCAGTGCCCCGAGGGGCCGATGGTACATGCATGCAAGGTAGGCCGCGCGCTTCGGGGCGTGCCCGGGCCGTCGTTTTTCTTTCGACAGGCGATGCCGGACAGCGCTCGAGTTCAACGGGCGTTGAGCGCCGCCTCCTCGCGCTTCCAACCGCGATCGGCCACGAACGTGCCGAAGGGCAGCACGGAGGCCATGAGCGCACCGCCTACGCGTTCCATGTCCCATCCCAAGGCGCGACGGGCCTTCGCCACGGCATAGAGGAAGAGCATGAAGAGCACACCGTGCACCCAGCCGGCCACCTTCACGGCCAGGGGCATGTCCATCGCGTACTTCAAGGGCATGGCCACGCCGAGCAACAGGAGGAAGGAGATCCCTTCGGCAAGGCCCACGCGGCGCAGCAGGCGGATCGCGGATGTTCGTTGGTCC
>CAZFAW010000069.1:1718-9846 GCA_964517015.1 uncultured Chryseobacterium sp. | reverse complement strand
AGGTGGCCCAGTTCGTCGGTGGTGAAGGCATCGACGGGTCCGGGGATGCGCGCGACCTCGGTCCATTCCTGGGCCCGGCCCGCCAGGGCGGCGAGCGCGGCGAAGACCAGGGGGATCGTCCGGCGCATCATGCGGCGAGCACCGCCAACAACTGTTCCACGATCGACCGGTCGTTGCACAGGCGGGGCACCTTGTTCTGTCCGCCCAGGCGGTCGCGCGAACGCATCCAGCCGTAGAAGGTGCCTTTCGGTACCGCGTGCACCAGGGGGCGTTGCAACGCCATGTCGCCGCGCCGTTTCGCATCGTAATCGCTGTTCACGGCGCGCAGTTCGGCATCGAGCAGGTCCACGAACGTGCCCAGGTCGATGGGCTCACGTTCGAATTCGATCACCCATTCGTGCCCGCCGCGGGCGGATCGCTCCATGAACACCGGCGCGGCGGTGTAGTCGTTCACGATGGCGCCGGTCGCTGCACAGGCGGCTGTGATGCCGCGGTCCGCGTTCTCCACGATCAGCTCTTCACCGAACGCGTTGATGAAGCTGCGCGTGCGGCCGCTCACCTGGATCCGGTACGGTGCCGTGCCGGTGAAGCGCACCGTATCGCCGGGCATGTAGCGCCAGAGCCCCGCGTTGGTGCTGATCACCAAGGCGTACTGTTCGCCCACCTGCACCTCGTTCAACAACACGGTGCGTGGCTGCTCGCTGCCCAGCTCCGACAACGGCAGGAACTCGAAGAAGATGCCGTAGTCGAGCATGAGCAGGAGGTCATCCCCGTCCTTGCGGTCCTGGATGCCGAAGAAACCCTCGCTCGCATTGTAGCTCTCCAGGTAGGTGAACGCGGGCGACGGGAAGAGCTCGGCGAACTGCCTGCGGTACGGCCGGAAGCTCACGCCACCGTGCATGAACAGCTCCAGGTTGGGCCACACCTCCAGCATGTGCTGCTTGCCGGTGAGCTCCAGGATCCGCTTCAACAGGACCAGCGTCCAGGACGGCACACCGGCGATGCACCGCACGTCCTCGCGCATGGTCTCGCGCGCCATCTTCTCGATCTTCTCCTCCCAATTCTCCATCAACGCCACTTCCTTCACGGGGGTGCGGCGCATCTCCACCCAGAACGGAAGGTTGCGCATGATGATGGCGCTGAGGTCGCCGCTGTAGCCGTCGGGTCGGAACTGTTCCACCGAACTGCTGCCGCCGATCACCAGGCTGCGGCCCAGGAACAACTTGCTGGCCGGGTTCAGGCCGTAGTGCAACGCGATCAGGTCTTTGCCGCCCTTGTAATGGCAATCCTCCAGGGCTTCGCGGCTCACGGGTATGAACTTGCTGCGGTCGGTGGTGGTGCCGCTGCTCTTGGCGAACCACTTGATATCGGTGGGCCAGAGCAGGTTCTGTTCGCCGGCCCGCAACCGGTCCACCCAGGGCTTCAACGCTTCGTAGTCCTGCAAGGGCACCCGCTCACGGAACAGGTCCGGATCCTTGATCGAGGCATAGTCGTAGTGCCGTCCCCATTCGGTGTACCGGGCCGCACCGATCAGCTTGTGGAAGACCTCCAGTTGGGTGAGCAGCGGGTTGCCCCGGAACAGTTCGATCTGTTGCAGGCGCTTCTTGATCAGGAAGGAGAACAACGCGTTGACCGGCATGCGGGGAGGTCGGAGAGCGATGCGAATATCTTCGACGCTGAAGATATGCAACCATGGCGCAGGGACAATTGCGGAAGATGCTGGCCGGGACCGACCCCGCGGCCGGCGGGCCGGTGCGGTACGCCCTGCGGGTGGGCGAGGCCCACGTGGACCTGGCGCCGTTCATCGGGAAGGAATTCACGCTGCGCCATACGGGGCGGATGACCTGCGTGAACTGTGGCCGTGCCGTGAAGAAGTTCTTCGGCCAGGGGTTCTGCTACCCGTGCTTCAGCACCGCGCCCGAAGCGGCCGAGTGCATCGTGCGGCCCGAGCTGTGCCGCGCCCACCTGGGCGAAGGACGCGACCCGGCCTGGGAGGCCGCGCACCACGCACAGGAGCACGTGGTGTACCTCTCGCAAACCGGTGGCGTCAAGGTGGGCGTTACGCGCAGTACCCAGGTGCCGGTGCGGTGGATCGACCAGGGCGCCGTGGCCGCGCTGGTGATCGCCCGCGTACCGTATCGCCAGCTGGCGGGCCTGATCGAAGTGGCGCTCAAGAGCGTGTTCGCCGATCGAACGAACTGGCGGGCCATGCTCACCGAAGTACGACCCGAACCCGAGCGGCTGTTGGCGGCCCGCGCCCAGGCGCTCGCCGCGCTCACGCTGGAGCTGGGCGCTTATTCCCTGGACGACCAACAGCCCTTGGTGCTCGCCTACCCCGTGGAGCACATGCCGCCCAAGGTCACCAGCGTGGGCCTGGAGAAGGTGCCGGTGATCTCCGGAAGGCTGGCCGGGGCGAAGGGCCAGTACCTGATCTGGTCCGATGGCCGCGTGTTCAACGTGCGCAACAACGCCGGGTACCACGTGGAAGTGGACGGATCGTAACCCGTGGCCGGGGCCTTCCGTTGGACTACCCGGGTTTTGGTCAGTGGTACTGATCGTTAGGGCAAAAGCAAGGGCCCCGCTTCGGCGAGGCCCTTCGCTTTTCCTGCCCCCGCTGCGGGGCTAGTGGATCTCGATGTCGAACGGCATGCGCGCCTGCACACCGATGCTGCGGCGGGCTTCGCGCACCTTCTCGAATTGCTTCATCAAGGCGGCATCATCGCCGAAGGTCTGTTCGGCCACCCACGTCCTGGCCTGCCCGTTCAGATCGGCCATCAGTTGTTCGAAGAACCCTTTCTGCTCGGGGTAGTCCACCGTGCGGTAGTCGGTGAGGCCGGCGAGCGCCGCGGCACCCTTCACCGCATCCTCCATGCCGCCCAGTTCATCGACCAGGCCGAGTTCCTTGGCATCCACGCCGGTCCACACGCGGCCGCGGCCTATGCTGTCCACGCGGGCCACGTCCAGCTTGCGGCCGTCGGCCACGCGCTGCTTGAAGGTCTCGTAGAAGTGGTCCACATAGGATTGGATGATGCGGCGCTCGTCCTCGCGCATGGGGCGCGACACATCGAACATGTCGGCGTAGTGGTTGGTCTTGTCGCCGTCGAAGGTGATGCCCAGCTTGTTGTTGAAGAAGCCCTGCATGTTGGGAATGATCCCGAACACTCCGATGCTGCCCGTGATCGTGGTGGGCTCGGCGTAGATCTTCGATGCGGCGCAACTGATGTAGTAGCCACCGCTGGCCGCGAGGTCGCCCATGCTCACCACCACCGGCTTGGTCTTGCGCGCGAGGTCCACCTCGCGCCAGATCACGTCGCTGGCCAGGCCGCTGCCACCGGGGCTGTTCACGCGCAGCACGATGGCCTTCACGGTGCTGTCCTCGCGCGCATCGCGGATCGCCTCGCTCACCGTGGTGCTCCCGATCATGTCGTCCTCGCTCTCGCCGCTGCCTATGCTGCCTTGCGCGTACACCACGGCGATCTTCTCCTTGCCGCCCTTGCTTTCGGCCTTGTCCGCCGGCGTGGCCCGGGTGTACTTCGACAGTTCGGCGAATTCGATGTCCTTGCCGGCGTCCAGGCCCATCTTGTCCTTCAGCACCGCCAGCACTTCGTCGCGGTACTTCGCGCCGTCCACCAGGCCGAGCGTCACGGCATCGGCCGCGCTGCGCACCATCAGGCTGTCGGCGATGCTGTTGAGGCGTTGCCGGTCGATCGAGCGCGTGGCACCCACATCGCTCAGGTACCGTTCCCAGACGCTGGCCAGCAGGCGTTGCATCTGTTCGTGGTTGGCGGCGGTCATCTTGTCCTCGGTGAAGGCCTCGCCGAAGCTCTTGTAGATGTTGTTGTGCCCCTTGATGAACTCCACGTCGATGTCCAGCTTCTCGAAGAGCCCCTTGAAGAAGGTGATCTCGGTCTGCAGGCCGCGGAAATCCAGGTCGCCCTCGGGCACCAGGTACACCTCGTCGGCGGCGCTGGCCAGGTAGTAGCTGCCCTGCGTGTACAGTTCGCTGAAGGCGATCACGGGTTTGCCGCTCGCCTGCTTGAAGTCGAGGAGCTTGCCGCGGATCTCGCTCAAGGTGGCCATGCCGGCGTTCACCCCGGTGAGGTCGAGGAAAATGCCCTTGATCCGGTCGTCGGTCTTCGCCTTTTCCAGGTCGTCGAGAATGTCGTTCAACCCGAGGCCGTTCATGCCCTTGAAGGGGCCGAAGTCCAGGTCGATCTCATCGCCCTTGCCGCGGTCCTTGATCTCCTTGTCGAGCTGGATGTGCAGCACGCTGTTCTCCTTCACCGAGGTCTTGCCGCCGGAGCCGAAGGAGCCGCTGCTGGCAAGGGCGCCGCCGATGGCCGCAGCCATGGCGATGGCGAACACGATGATGAGCACGATCCCGATCAGGAAAGTGCCCAGCATGGAGGCCAGCATGAATTTGAAGAAGTCTTTCATGGGGGTCGTTCTGTTTTCGGTCGCAAAAATGGGCGGGGCGCACGGGCCGGTCCGCACGGATCACACGGGCGGTGGCGCTCGCCCATGGAAGGCCGCGGCCCCGCCCGGGTACCTTCGCCGCGTGAACGACGACGAGGTGCTGTTGCTGCTGGGCGGCAATGTGGGCGATGTGCGGGCCACCCTGGCCGAAACCGCGGTGCGCATCGGCGATCGCGTGGGCACGGTGCGGGCCACCAGCCGCGATCACTGGACCGCGCCGTGGGGCTTCACCGACGACCGGCCGTTCTTGAACAAGGCCCTGCTGGTACGCACGGCGCTCCAGCCTGCGGCCGTGCTGGCCGCGTGCCTGCGGATCGAGGAGGAACTGGGGCGGGTGCGCGACCCGCACGCACGCTACGGCCCGCGCACGATCGACATCGACCTGCTGCTCCAGGGCGCACGCACGATCACCACCCCCGGGCTCACCCTGCCCCACCCGCGCCTGCACGAGCGCGCCTTCGCCCTGGCCCCCGCGGCCGATGTGGCACCCGGCCTGGTGCACCCCCTGCTGGGCCGCACCCTGTTGCGCGCGCTCGACGATCTTCGCCACCGCGGCACCGCCTGATGCGTTACGGATACATCGCCTTCGAAGGCCTGATCGGCGCGGGAAAGACCACCCTGAGCCGCCGCGTGGCGCAGGACCTCAACGGCCGGCTGGTCCTGGAGGAGTTCGACGACAACCCCTTCCTGCCCCGGTTCTATGCCGAACCCGAACGGTACGCCTTCAGCGTGGAACTGAGCTTCCTCGCCCAACGCTACCACCAGCTCAAGCGCGTCACCGAGCGCGACCTCTTCCACCAATGCACCGTGGCCGACTATTCGATCGGCAAGTCGCTGGTCTTCGCCAACGTGACCCTACCTCCGGACGAGTACGCGCTGTTCCTGGACCTGTACACGATCATGTACGGCGACCTGCCGCGTCCCGACCTGCTGGTATACCTGCACCTGGACGTGGCCCATGCGCGCGACCGCATCCGCTCGCGCGGGCGCAGCTACGAACAGGCCATCGCCCCCGAGTACCTGGCCCGCCTGCAGGAACGCTACCTGGACCACCTGCAAAAGCTCGGCGGCACGCGGGTGCTGGTGCTGGAGATCGGCGCGCACGACCTGCGGATCAACGGCGACGGGTACGATCGGCTGCTCGCGCTCCTGGGCGAGGACCACCCCGAAGGCTTCTCCGTACGCAGCTTGTAGTACACACATCGGCTGTGGAGAACTGTTGGTCGGAAAGGGGGAAAGCCTCCTGATCGTGAGCGTATACTTGCGGCCGAAATCCACGAACGGAAACACATCCCCATGGCACAACGGCATCTGCGCGGCCTCTCCTTGCTCACCCTCGCAGCCCTGATCATCACCGGTTGCAACGGTCTCGGCAAAATGAACAAGTACGTGAAGAACATCACGTACACCGTGGATCCGAACCCCCTCATCGTGCAGGGCGATTCCGTGGCCGTGAACATCAATGGCAACTTCCCCGGCAAGTACTTCGCGCGCAAGGCCCAGGCCGAACTCACCCCCACCATCACCTACACCGGCGGAGAAACGCCGATGAAGATGGCGGGTTTCCAGGGCGACAAGGCTGCGGGCAACTACACCGTGATCCCCTACGAAACCGGCAAGGCTTTCAGCTATAGCGACAAGGTGGCTTATGCCCCCAGCATGGCCCAGAGCGAGCTCATGCTGAAGATCCTCGGCAAGCAGGGCAAGAAGGAAAAGCCCTTCGACCCGGTGAAGCTGGCCGACGGCGTGATCACCACGCCCTACCTCATGCTGAGCGACGACAAGGTGATCATGGCCAAGGACGCCTTCGTACGCATCACCTCCCACACCCAGGCCGCCACGCTGAACTACCTGGTGGCGTCCGCACAGGTGCGCTCCAGCGAACTCTCCGACCAGGACGTGAAGGACATGGCCGCCTTCGTGAAGGCCAACGCCAAGAACGAGCGCATCGCGATCAAGGGCCTTACCGTCGATGCCTACGCCAGCCCCGAGGGCGAGACCGACATGAACGCCAACCTGGCCGACGACCGCGCCGCCAGCGCCAGGACCTGGTTCAAGGGCGAGATGACACGCAACAAACTGGCCGCCGGCAAGAACGACAGCCTTTACACCCTCAGCGCACACGGCGAGGACTGGGACGGCTTCAAGCGCGCCATGGAGGCCAGCACCTTCTCCGACAAGGACCTGGTGCTGCGCGTGCTCACCATGTACCCCGACGTGAACCAGCGCGAGAAAGAGATCAAGAACATGGCCGCCACCTACAAGGAGATCTCCGACGACATCCTGCCCACCCTGCGCCGCAGCGAAATGACCCTGCACTACGACAAGGTGGGATACAGCGACGATGAACTGCGCCAGCTGAGCAAGACCATGCCCGACAGCCTGAACGTGGAGGAATTGCTCTACGCCGCCACCCTCACCACTGATGTGAACGAGCAGCTGCGCATCTACAAGGAGTGCGAGCGCGTGCACGCCAACGACTACCGCGCCAGCAACAACGTGGGCTGCATCTACTACCAGCAGAACAAACTGGCCGATGCCGAAGCGCAGTTCCAGAAGGCCAACAGCATCCAGGACAACCCGATCAGCACCAACAACCTGGGCGCCTGCGCCCGCCAGAAAGGCGACCGCACCAAGGCCATGGGCCTCTACAAGAAGGCCACCAGCGCGGGCCCCGAGGTGAAATACAACATGGGCATCGTGGACATACAGAACGGCGACTACGGCAGCGCCAACAGCAACATGAGCGGCACCAAGTCGTTCAATGCGGCCCTGGCCAAGATGCTCGGCGGCGATGCCTCGGGCGCACAGGCGATCCTGGACGGCGCCCCCGAGAAGGACAGCGCCATGGGCCACTACCTGGCGGCCATCATCGCGGCCCGCACCAACAACGGCGAGGGCGTGCGCAGCCACCTGGCCGCCGCCGTGGCCCAGGATGCCAGCCTGGCCGACAAGGCCCGGAAGGACCTCGAGTTCCGCATGTTCAAGGACAACCTCGGGATCTAGGTCCGGAACCGATCCACCCACCGAAGCCCTCGCAGCACTGCGGGGGCTTCGTACGTTTGGTCATGGTGGAGAGGGATCATGTACCATTCGGGTCACTGTTGCCCGGAAGGAATTACTCAAGTGACGCGTATCGGTTCGGCTTCAACGGCAAAGAGAACGATAACGAGGTGCATAATGCCACGGGGACCAGTGTGGACTTCGGCGATCGCATGTACGACAGTCGTGCCGGTCGATGGTTAAGTATGGATCCCTATGCTAAGAAGTACCCGTATTACTCGCCATACTCGTTTGCAGCCAACAACCCCATCCGCGTAATCGACCTAGGCGGCGATAGCCTGTACATTTTGATGCATATCAATGAGTACGAGCATGGTTCTGCCATGTTCGAGGCTGCCGCACTGACGAGGAAATATGACATTGAACATTCACAAGGCTTCGACCCCAAGAGAGATAAGGTTGTGGTGCTAGCAGTACAGGACGTATCCTCGATTAAAGCCACCAATCTCGCCCGCGAATGCGCGGATCACTCGTCCGCGACTGCGTCGCGGATGGTCAAGAAGCGCGACTGCGTCGCGCATGTAGCTTGGCAGCCATGTCCGGCGACCGGTACACCCTGTCCGACAAGGAAGGCAGCTACTTCCTCACC
>CAZFAW010000069.1:0-1618 GCA_964517015.1 uncultured Chryseobacterium sp. | reverse complement strand
TCGTCACAGACGACCTTCGTGCACATCCGCGACACAGTCGCGGACGAGTTATGAGACATCTCAGAAAGCAGAAGCCCCGTCTTTCGACGGGGCTTTCTCTTTCGGGTCCGATGGCGGATCAGAACACGATCTTCTGGCGGCGGATACGGGTGCGGTACTTCTTCGAGCTCGTGCGGTACTTGTACATCTTGTAGTGCAGCTGGAACTTGAAGAAGAGGTAGGCGTCCAGATCCTTGGTATCGCCGCGCTGCTGGCCGGCCACGCTCTGGCCCGGCACCAGGTCCAGGCTCGGATCGGCGAGGTAGGCCGCGAGGGGGCCGTTGGCCACTTCGATGGCCTCGTTGTCGTAATACACCCCGCTCACATCGTCGATGTAATCGGTGAAGGTCTTGGTGTACTGGAGCTCGAAACCGCCGCTCCATTGCTTGCTGAAAGCCTTGCGCACCCCGATGCCCATCGGTATGCAGAGCTGGGTGTTGGAGTATTCCTCCGGCCCACCGGGAAGGCCCTGCCCTTCGGTGCCCAGGGGCTTCAGCGACACGTAGCCGTTGCCCACCGGTGCCTTGGGGTTGAAGTAGAACCCCCCGATGCCACCGAAGAAGTACAGGCCCACACGCGAGCTCTTCTGGCCCACTACGCCGCGCAGGTCGTACACGTGGCCCAACTGCTCCTTGTACAGGTGGATCTCGTACACGAAGCTGAACTCGAACAGGTCGGTGCGGAAGGCGAGGTTCCGGTTGTGGCGGAAGGTCTCGGTGGTCAGGTTGTCGTTCCCGGCCAGCACGCCGTAGGCGATGGAGGTGCGTACGGACTGCTTTTCGAAGACGTAGTAGCGATGGCTGATGCTGACCGCCGGCTTGGTCTGGCTCAACTCAAGGTCCCAGATGAAGGGGGAGCCGATCTGGTTGCGCCCGCCCAGTTCGCCCAGGAAGTTGGAGATGCCCAGGCCGAAGCTCAGTTCGTTGCGGTGCGTCTTCCAGTAGTTGGAATTGCGGAAGTACTGCGCGTGGACGGGGCCCGCCGCCATTCCGCACACCACAACCAGCGCCAGGAGTAGACGTTTCACCAAATGCACGGAGGTTCGGGTAGCGCCCAAATATAGAGGGATCGTTCGTGTGGGGCCGAAATAGGATGTTCGGGCCATGCCCATAGACCTTCCGATGCGGAAAAGGTTGCCTTTCTACGCAGGGCCGCCGGGCAGGGATACGCGGCCCGCCAGGGACCACAGGACCACGCCCGCACAGACCGATACGTTCAAGGAGTGCTTCAACCCGTGCTGGGGCAGGACCACGGCCTGGTAGCAGGCCTCGACCACGGCCTCCGACACCCCGTGCAATTCGTTGCCGAACACCACCGCCAGCCGGGCCCCGGGCGGCGGCTGGAACGCCTCGAGCGGAACGGCCAGCCGGGTCTGCTCCACGGCCACCACGGTCCAGCCGTCGGCACGCAGCCGCTCCACGGCCTGCAGGGCGGTCCCGAAATGCCGCCACGGCACGGCAAGGGTGGCCCCCAGAGCGGTCTTCTCGATCTCGCGGTGGGGCGGCACGGGGGTGAACCCGCAGAGGTCCAGGCCGTCGATCCGGAAGGCATCGGCGGTGCGGAACACGGAGCCCACGTT
>CAZFAW010000068.1:0-9881 GCA_964517015.1 uncultured Chryseobacterium sp. | reverse complement strand
CCACCAGGGCTTCCTGGGCCACGTTGTTGCCCAGCTTGTCGCGCAGGATGGTCTCTGCCACCTGCAGGCTCAATTCGGCCACCTGGCTCTTCAGTTCGCCGATGGCCCGCATCTTCTCGTTTCGAATGTCCTCACGGGCGCGGCCCAGCAAGGCTTCGGCTTCGGCCTTCGCCTTGTTCTTGGCTTCGGCGATCTCCTTGTCGCGGATGTCGCGCGCCTCCTTCAACAACACCTCCCGCTCTTCGCGGGCCTGCGCCATGAGCGCCTCGTTGCCGGCTTTCATGCTGGCGATCTCCTCGCGCATCTTCTTCGCCTCGTTGAGCGCATCCTGGATGCCCTGTTCGCGTTGCTGGATGCTGGAGAGGATGGGCTTCCATGCGTATTTGGCCAGGAGGAAGACCACGATGCCGAAGGACAGGCACATCCAGAACAGGAGGCCGATCGAAGGGGTTACGAGTTCCATGGGGTGGGAATGATGGCGCGAGGCGGGATCCCCGCGCCGGTTCGTTGCCGCTGACCGGTCTTACAGGCCTACGATGAAGCCGAGGGCCACGGCGCCGAGGGCCACACCTTCCACCAGCGCGGCGGCGAGGATCATGTTGCCCACGATGTCGCCCTTGGCTTCGGGCTGGCGTGCGATGCTCTCCAGCGCACTGCCGCCGATGCGGCCGATGCCCAGGCCCGCGCCAACGGCGGCCAGGCCCGCGCCGATCACAGCGCCGGCTTTCGCAACGGCCATGCCTTCGGCGGCTTGGAGGAGGATGGTCAGAGTGGTCATGGTATGTCGAGGTTGAAAAGGTTCGTGTGGTTGGTCAGTGGTGGTCGTGCGCCACGTGGGTGGCGTTGCCGATGTAGATGGCCGTGAGCAGCGTGAACACGTAGGCCTGCAGCGCGGCCACCAGCAGTTCAAGGCAGTTCACGAACACGGTGAAGAGCAGGGCGAAGGGGCCGGTGGCGTAGCCGCCGATCAGGCTCTCGCCGTTCTTGCTGAAGATGAAGATCAGACAGAAGAACACCAGCAGCACGATGTGCCCCGCCATGATGTTGGCGAACAATCGGATCACCAGCACGATCGGGCGGATGAAGTGCCCCATGATCTCGATCGGGGTGAGGATCACCAGCACCGGGATGGGGATCCCCGGCATGGCCAGCATGTGGCGCCAGTAGTGCCAGTTGGCCACGAAGGTCACGATCAACAGGGTGGTGGTGGCCAATACCAGCGGCACGGCGATGTTGCCCGTTACGTTCGCGCCGAAGGGGAAGAGGGGGATCAGGCCGATCAGGTCGTTGATCCAGATGAAGAAGAAGAGCGTGAGCAGGTAGGGCACCCAGCGATCGGGCTTGTGGCCGATCGCGCTGCGGGCGATGTTGTCGCGCACGAAGAGGATCACCGGCTCCAGCAGGCTTTGCAGCCCCTTGGGGGCCTGGCCTGGCCGGCGCGCATAGGACCTGGCCACCCCCAGGAAGATGATCAGCAGCAGCGCCACGGAGAGCAGCAGGCTGAACACGTTCTTGGTGATCGAGAGGTCCACTACGCTTGCGTTCGCATCCACGTTGCCGGCTGCGTCCAGTACCTTGATCTTCTCGTGCTCCAGCAGGTAGGTGTGGAACTTCCCCTGGTAGGGCACCGGCGCGTGGTGTTCGTTCATCAGCCGGGCGCTGCTGAACGACTCCAGTCCACCATCCGTCCAGAGGATCACGGGCAGGGGCACGCTCACATGCCCCACGACGTGGAAGCTGTGCGCATCGCCGATGTGCTCCATGATCAGCTCCCCGGCGTTGAACTCCTTGGGGGCTTCGGCATGGGGAGCCCCGGCTTCCGCTTCGTGCGTCCCCGCATAGGCGGGGTCCTGGGCGGGAACAGCCGTCGTGACCAGCACCAAGCCCGCATGCAGCAAGGCTTTCAGCGCGATCCGACGTCGTGGGAGGCCCTTCATTGCGGCCGCGAAAGTAGATCTTGCAGGGATACGCGGATCCCCCGGGGAAAAGAAGGCCCCCATCCGGCCCCGGCGGGCCTAGCGGTTGTGGGCGAACCGGGCTTGTTGCTTGAAGGCGATCACCTCCGGGGTCTGGCGCTTGCTTACGTCCACCCGCAGGGCGGGATCGAGCGGTTCCACCAGCCACTCCTTCCCGTACACGAAGGGCCGACGGGTGAAATCGGTGGGCACCAGGCGGTCGGTGAGGAAGATGGCCTCCTTGGGGCAGGCGTCCTCGCAATCGCCGCAGAAGATGCAACGGAGCATATTGATCTCGTAGACCGATGCGTACTTCTCTTCGCGGTAGAGCTTTTCCTCGCCCTTTTTCCGCTCGGCCGCCACCATGGTGATCGCTTCGGCGGGGCAGGCCACTGCGCACAACCCGCAAGCGGTGCAGCGCTCGCGGCCCTGCTCATCGCGCTTCAGCACGTGCATGCCGCGGTAGATGGAACTGAAGGGGCGCTTCTGTTCGGGGTACTTCCACGTGGCCTTCTTCGGGATGAAGAAGTGCTTCAGCGTGATCATCATGCCCTTGAGGATCGCCGGCAGGTAGATGCGCTCCAGGAGCGTCATCTTCTTGTCGCTCGCCACGCGTGCGCGCTGCGTAAGGGGCTGGAACGTCGCGCTCATGGCCAGAACATGGGCTTGATGTACATCCACGCACCGGTGAGGATGATGTTGAGGATCGCCAGCGGGATCAGGCTCTTCCAGCCCAGGTTCATCAGCTGGTCGTAACGGAACCGCGGAAGCGTCCACCGCACCCACATGAAGAGGAAGATGAAGAAGCCGATCTTGGCGAAGAGCACCAGCGTGCCCAGCACGTTGATCCAGAGACCTGTCTGCCCGGCCTGGTCCACGAAGGGGATGTCGTAGCCGCCGAAATAGAGCGTGCTCATCACCGCGCTGCTGATGAACATGTTCACGTACTCCGCGAAGAGGTAGAAGCCGAGCTTCATGCTGCTGAACTCGGTGTGGTAGCCGCCCACGAGTTCGGTTTCGCACTCCGGCAGGTCGAAGGGTGCGCGGTTGCACTCGGCGAAGGCGCAGATCACGAACAGCAGGAAACCCAGGGGTTGGATGAATATGTTCCAAGTGCCGTCGAGCTGGCTGCCCAGAATGCCGCTCATGCTGAGCGTGCCGGTGGTCATGATCAAGGCCACCAGGCTCAGGCCCATGGCCAGTTCGTAACTGATCATCTGGCTGCTGGCGCGAATGGCACCGAGCAGCGCGTACTTGTTGTTGCTGGCCCAGCCACCGAGCATGATGCCGTACACGCCGATGCTCACCATGGCGAACACGTACAGGATGCCGATGCCGGGATCAGCGGCCTGCAGGTCCAGCTTGAAGTCTCCGACCTGGATGGTGCCGCCCCAGGGGATCACCACGCCGGTGAGCAGCGCGGTGCTCATGGCGATGGCGGGGCCGAGGAAGTAGAGCCAGCGGTTGGCCGTGGCCGGCACGAAATCCTCCTTCATGAACATCTTCACACCATCGGCCAGCGGCTGCAACAAGCCGAAGGGCCCCGCGCGATCCGGTCCGATGCGGTCCTGCATGAAGGCGGCCACCTTGCGTTCACCGTAGGTCTCGTAGGCGGCCACGCCCAGGGTGAGCAGCAACAGCACGCTGAGGAAGATGACGGTGGTGAGGATCATCGCTTGGTGAAATCGAAGGGTTCCACCTTGGGCGCGTCGGGCGCAGGTTCGTGCAGGAGCTTCTGCTGCACCTTGCGCTCGTAGTGACCCGCACCGATCACGCTATGGCGGTCGATCTTCCGCGGGCCTTCCACACGCCAGTGCTTCGTGTCCTTACGCTCGAAGCGGCAGGTGTTGCAGATGAAGCTCTCCAGCTCGCCCCATTGGTCCTTGCGGCCCGTCACGCGCAGCACCTCATCGCCCTTCATCCACAGTACCGCCTTTCCGCTGCACTTGGGGTTCTCGCAGCTGCGGTGCGCGTCCACCGGGTTGGTGTACCACACGCGGCTGGCGAACCGGAAGGTGCGGTCGGTGAGCGCGCCCACCGGGCACACGTCGATCACGTTGCCGCTGAAGTCGTTGTTGATGACGTTGCTGATGTACGTACTGATCTCGCTCACATCGCCGCGGTTGATCACCCCGTGCGCCCGGCCGTCGGTCAGCTGGTCGGCCACTTTCACGCAGCGGTAGCAGAGGATGCACCGCGTCATGTGCAGCTTCACGGTGGGCCCGATGTCGATGGGGTCGAAGGTGCGGCGCTCGAACTCGTAGCGGCTGGCCTCCTTGCCGTTCTCGTAGCTCAGGTCCTGCAGGTGGCACTCGCCGGCCTGGTCGCAGATGGGGCAGTCCAGCGGGTGGTTCACCAGCAGGAATTCCACCACGCCTTTGCGGGCTTCCAACAGTTCGGGGTTGGTGGTGTTCTCCACCACCATGCCGTCCATCACCGTGGTGCGGCAGCTGGCCACCGGCTTGGGCATGGGGCGCGGGTCCTTGTCGCTGCCCTTGGACACTTTCACGATGCAGGTGCGGCAGTAGCCCCCGCTGGTCTTCAGGCTGCTGTAGTAGCACATGGCCGGCGGCACCACGTGGCGGTCCGCCTTGTTGCGCGCACCGATCATGCGCGCGGCCTGTAGGATCGTGGTCCCTTCGGGGACTTCGATCTCGATGTTGTCGATGGTGACCTTGGGCATCAGGCAGCGGCGAATTTCGGCTCCTTCTTGAACGGCTCCTTCTCGAAGTGCTTCGGATCCTTGATCCGTGTCGGGTATTTCACGTGGTACTCGAACTCGTCGCGGAAGTGGCGGATGGCGCTGGCCACCGGCCATGCGGCGGCGTCGCCCAGCGGGCAGATGGTGTTGCCCTCGATCTTCCGCTGGATGTCCCACAGCAGGTCGATATCCTCCATGTGTCCGCCGCCGTGCTCGATGCGGTGCAGCACCTTCTCCATCCAGCCGGTGCCTTCGCGGCAGGGGCTGCACTGGCCGCAGCTCTCGTGGTGGTAGAAGCGTGTGTGGTTCCAGGTGCTGCGCACGATGCATTGCGCATCGTTGTAGGCATAGAACCCGCCCGAGCCGAGCATGGTGCCCGTGGCGAAGCCACCGTCGCTCAGGCTTTCGTAGGTCATGAGGCGATCCTCGCCCTTGGCGGTCTTCAGGAACAGTTCGTAGGGCACGATGGGCACGCTGCTGCCGCCAGGCACCACCGCCTTGAAGGCGCGGCCGTCCACGCCGCCGCAATACTGGTCGCTGTTGATGAACTCGTCGCAGCTCACGCCCAGCTCGATCTCGTAGACGCCCGGTCGCTTGATGTTGCCGCCGGCGCTGATCAGCTTCGTTCCGGTGCTCTTGCCGATCCCGATCTTGGCGTATTCCTCGCCGCCGTCGTTCACGATGGGCACCACCGCGGCGATCGTTTCCACGTTGTTCACCACGGTGGGGCAGCCATAGAGGCCTTTCACCGCGGGGAAGGGCGGCTTGATGCGCGGGTTGCCGCGCTTGCCTTCGAGGCTTTCCAGCAGTGCGGTCTCTTCGCCGCAGATGTAGGCGCCGGCACCCACCTGCACATGGATGTCGTGGTCGAAGCCGCTGCCCAGGATGTTCCTGCCCAGCCAGCCTGCGGCACGCGCCTCTTCGATCGCCCGCTCCAGGATCCGGCTTACGTAGAAGTACTCGCCGCGGATGTAGATGAAGCTCGTGTTCGCACCCAGCGCGAAGCTGCTGGTGATCATGCCTTCGATCAGCAGGTGCGGGATCCGCTCCATGAGGTAGCGGTCCTTGAAGGTGCCGGGTTCGCTTTCGTCGGCGTTCACCACCAGGTAGCGCGGCACGCCGGGCGGCTTGGCCAGGAAGCTCCACTTCATGCCGGTGGGGAAGCCGGCGCCGCCGCGTCCGCGCAGTCCGCTCTTCTTCACCTCCTCGGTCACGGCATCGGGGCTCATGCTCTTTAGCGCTTTCTCCGCGCTGCGGTACCCTCCGTTCGCGCGGTAACCCTCCAGCCCGCGAATGCCGGGCTTCTCCAGGTGTTCGAAGAGGAGTTTGCGGCCCATGTCAGCGATCCGTGTAGTTGCTCCGGCGGCTTTCGTTGCGAAGGCCGTCGATCAATGCGTCCACCTTCTCCGGCGTCAGGTCCTCGTGGAACCGGGCGCCGCACTGCAACATGGGTGCGGTGCCGCAGCTGCCCAGGCATTCCACCGCCTTCAGGGTGAACATGCCGTCCTTGGTGGTCTCGCCCACGTGCACGCCGAGCTTTTTCTCGCAGTAGGCGATGATGTCATCGGCCCCGCGGATCATGCACGGGCTGGTGCGGCATACTTCGAGCACGTGCCGCCCCACGGGGTGCAGGTGGAACATGGAGTAGAACGAGGCCACCTCGTACACCTCGATGTGCTGGAGCCCGAGCACTTGCGCCACCGCGTCCATGGCGTTCACGCTGAGCCAGCCGCCGTTCTCGGCCTGTGCGATGTGCAGGATCGGGATCAGTGCGCTCTTGCTCTTGCCCTCCGGGTAGCGCGCGATGATCGCGCGGCACTCGGCCAGCGCGGCTTCGCTGAAGGCGAACGGGGGGGTCCCTGCCGTGGTGGTGACGGCTTTGATCGTGGCTCCCATCACGCGTCGAGTTCTCCCGCGATCACGTTCATGCTGCTCATGGTGAGGATCGCGTCGCTCAGCATGCCGCCCTTGATCATTTCCGGATAGGCCTGGTAGTAGATGAAGCAGGGCCTGCGGAAGTGCAGGCGGGCCGGGGTGCGGCCACCGTCGCTCACCAGGTAGAATCCGAGCTCGCCATTGGCCCCTTCCACGCAGTGGTACACTTCGCCGCGCGGCACGTCGGTCTCGCCCATCACGATCTTGAAGTGCCAGATCAGCGCCTCCATCTGGCTGTACACCTCCTCCTTCGGCGGCAGCACCCATTCGGGCACCTCGGCCGTGAAGGTCTTCTTGTCGGGCATCTTCTCCAGCTTTTCCACGGCCTGGCGGATGATGCTCAGGCTCTGCCACATCTCCTTCTCGCGCACCATGAAACGATCGTACGTATCGCCGTTCTGCCCGATGGGGATCTCGAAGTCGAACTCGTTGTAGCTGCAGTAGGGGTCGGCCACGCGCACATCGTAGTCCACGCCGCAGGCGCGCAGGTTCGGGCCGGTGAAGCCATAGGCCAGCGCGCGATCGGCGGGGAAGGGGCCGCAGTCGATCGTGCGGTCCATGAAGATGCGATTGCGGACCAGCAGGTTCTCGAATTCCTTCAGCTTCTTCGGGTAATGGTCGAGGAACCGCTTGAGCTTGGCCCAGACCGTCTCGTTGAAGTTGCGCTCGAAGCCGCCGATGCGGCCCATGTTGGTGGTGAGGCGCGCGCCGCAGATCTCCTCGAAGATCTCGTAGATGGCCTCGCGGTCCTGGAAGATGTAGGTGAAGCCGGTGAGCGCGCCGGTGTCCACGCCGATCACGCTGTTGCAGATCAGGTGGTCGGCGATGCGCGCCAGCTCCATCACGATCACACGCATGTAGTCCACGCGCTTCGGCGTCTCGATGCCCAGGAGCTTTTCCACCGTCATGTGCCAGCCCATGTTATTGATGGGTGCACTGCAGTAGTTCATCCGATCGGTGAGCGTGGTGAGCTGGTAGTAGGGTTTGCGCTCGGCGATCTTCTCGAACGCCCGGTGGATGTAGCCGATGGTCTGCTGTGTGCTCTGCACGAACTCCCCGTCCATGGTGAGCACGTTCTGGAAGATGCCGTGCGTGGCGGGGTGCGTGGGGCCCAGGTTGAGCGTGGTGAGCTCCTTGTGCGCATCGGCCTTCACCAGGTCGTGCTGCCAGTAATCCGGTTTCGCCAGGGTGCTCATCGCCCGAAATAGCTGTCGTCCTTGTCTTCGCGTGTGGGGTCCTCCAGGGGGTAGTCCTTCCGCAGCGGGAACGCGGGGAAGTCCTCCATGTTCAGGATGCGCCGCAGGTCGGGGTGTCCGTCGAAGCGGATGCCGTAGAAGTCCCACGCTTCGCGCTCCATCCAGTTGGCCGCGGGCCACAGGTCGGTGAGGGTGGGGAACACCGCGTCCTTGATCGGCGTCTCGGTCTTGATCCGGATCCGGTGCCCGCTGCGCATGCTGTGCAGGTGGATCACCAGGCCAAGGGCTTCGCGATCATCGTGGTGCACGCCGCACAACGTGGTAAGGAAGTTGAAGTCGAGCTGCTCCTTGCAGTGCTTCAGTACGTCGTGCATCGCGGCCTTTCTCACGATGATCACCAGCATGTCCGCGACCCGTTCATGCGACACGACGCCGTCGCCGAACGCCTTCGAGAGCGAGTCGACCACCAGCTGGTCCCGGTCTGCTTTGATGGCGAAGGCGGGCACGATCAGTCGATCTTGTAGGTCTTCAGCAGGTGCTCGTACTGCGGGCTGTAGCGCCTGCGGAAGCTCTCCTTGCCCACCAGGGCCTGGATCTTCAGGATGCCGTCGATCACCTGTTCGGGGCGTGGCGGGCAGCCCGGGATGTACACGTCCACGGGAATGATCCTGTCGATGCCTTGCAGCACGCTATAGGTGTCGAAGATGCCGCCGCTGCTGGCGCACGCGCCCATGCTCAGCACCCACTTGGGTTCGGCCATCTGGGTGTACACCTCGCGCAGCACGGGTGCCATCTTCTTGGCGATGGTGCCCATGACCATCAGCAGGTCGCTCTGGCGCGGGCTGAAACTGAGGCGCTCCATGCCGAAGCGCGACAAGTCGTAGGTGCTGGCCATGGTGGCCATGAACTCGATGCCGCAGCAACTGGTGGCGAAAGGCAGGGGCCAGATGCTGTTCTGGCGCGCCAGGCCCACCACATCCTCCAAGCGCGTGGTCTGGAAGCCGGGCCCGCTGTAGTTCGGGGGGGGCGCAACGATCGTCGGCTTGCCGAGGGCGGGGCGGGGTGCGATCTCCTTGCTCATCGGTTCACTTCTCCCAGTTCAGCGCGCCCTTGCGGATCACGTAATAGAACCCCGCCAGCACGAAGGCCAGGAACAGGAGCATTTCCACGAAGGCGAGGTCCACGCCGAGGTCTTTGAAGTTCACGGCCCAGGGGTAGAGGAAGATCACCTCCACATCGAAGAGCACGAACAGAATGGCGATCAGGAAGTACTTCACGCTGAAAGGCGAACGCGCGTTCCCGAATTGTTCGATGCCGCACTCGAAGTTCTCCTCCTTCACATGTCCCTTGCGCTTGGGGCCCAGCCATGCCGCGAAGGCCAGGCCGCCGAACACGAACCCCAGAGCGATGAAGGTCTGGATCGCGATGGGGATGTAGTCGTGCGGGGTGGACATGGTGGCCGGAAGCGCCGCGAAGAAAGCGCGCGGGCGCGTGGGGTACAAATGTACCGGGCATTGTCCGGCGCCCTCCACAATGCCCGCACCGGCGGCACGTTCAACCCCGCGGACGAGCACAGCGTACCTTCGCCCCGTTCCCGCCGCACCTCTTGGAGCCGAAGCCCGATAGCTACCCCCTCCTGCAGAGGATCCTCCTGCCTTCCGACCTGCGCAAGCTGAAGGAGGAGCAGCTGGACCAGGTATGCAAGGAACTGCGGGATTTCATCATCGACGTGGTGAGCGTGAAAGGCGGCCACTTCGGCGCAAGCCTCGGCGTGGTGGAACTGACGGTCGCCCTCCACTACGTGTTCAACACCCCGCACGATCAGTTGGTGTGGGACGTGGGGCACCAGGCCTACGGGCACAAGATCCTCACCGGCCGCCGTGCGGCGTTCCACACCAACCGCCTTTACAAGGGATTGAGCGGCTTTCCCAAGCGCAGCGAAAGCGAGTACGACACCTTCGGCGTGGGGCACAGTTCCACATCGGTGGGCGCGGCGCTGGGCATGGCCGTGGCCAGCAAGCTGAAGCACGAAACCGACCGGCATGTGGTGGCCGTGATCGGCGATGGGGCCATGACCGCGGGCATGGCGTTCGA
>CAZFAW010000067.1:0-9931 GCA_964517015.1 uncultured Chryseobacterium sp. | reverse complement strand
TGGTCTTGCCGTTGCTGCCGGTGATGCCCACGATGGTGGCCTTCGTGTAGCGGTGGGCGAACTCGATCTCACTGATAACGGGGATGCCGCGCTCCACGGCCCCGCGCACCAGTGCGGCAGTGTCCGGTATGCCCGGGCTCTTCACGATCTCGCCCGCCGCCAGTACGCGCTCCGCGGTGTGGCCCCCCTCCTCGAAGGGGATGTCGTGCGCGACCAGCTTCGCGCGGTGCTCCTCCTTGATGGTGCCGGCGTCGCTCACGAACACGGGCAGGCCCTGCTTGCGCGCCAGCACCGCCGCGCCCGTGCCGCTCTCCTGCGCCCCGAGGATGACCAGTTCGCTCACCGGAGTTTCAGGGTCACGAGGGTGAGCACGGCGAGCATCACGCCGACGATCCAGAAGCGCGCCACGATCTTGCTCTCGTGGTACCCCAGTTTCTGGTAGTGGTGGTGCAGCGGCGACATCTTCAGGATCCTGCGACCCTCGCCGTACTTGCGTTTGGTGTACTTGAACCAGGAGACCTGCAGCATCACGCTCAGGTTCTCCACCAGGAAGATCCCGCACAGCACGGGGATCAGCAGCTCCTTGCGCACCAGGATCGCCAGCGTGGCGATGATCCCGCCGAGCGCAAGGCTCCCCGTATCGCCCATGAACACCTGCGCCGGGTAGGCGTTGTACCAGAGGAAGCCGATGCATGCGCCGAGCATGGCCCCGATGAACACCACCATCTCCCCGCTGCCGGGGATGTACATCACGTCCAGGTACTGCGAGAAGATGATGTTGCCGCTGATGTAGGCGAGCACCCCGAGCGTAAGCACCATGATCGCGCTGGTGCCGGCCGCCAACCCATCGATGCCATCGGTGATGTTCGCGCCGTTGCTCACGGCGGTGATGATGAAAATGACCACCACCACGTAGAGCACCCAGGTGTAGTCGCGCGCCCCGTGCCCGAACAACCCCAGCACCGAGGAATAGTTGAACTCGTTGCCCTTCACGAAGGGGATCGTGGTGTTGGGCTGCTTGCGGTCCAGCAGGTGGTGCACCGTACCGTCCTCTTCGGTGAACACGGTGACCTCCTTGTCGCTGAACTGCTGCGCGAGCACTTCGGGGATCTCCACTTTGGTGCGCACCGCGGGGTGCAGGTAGACGGTGAGGCCCACGACCAGCCCGATGCCGACCTGTCCGATCACCTTGAACTTCCCGGCGAGGCCCCGCTTGTCCTTCTTGAACACCTTGATGTAGTCGTCGATGAAGCCGATGGTGCCCAGCCATACCGTGCTGACCAGGAGAAGGATGATGTAGATGTTGGTGAGCCGCGCGAAGAGCAGCACGGGGATCACGATCGCGGAGAGGATGATGAGGCCGCCCATGGTCGGGGTGCCCTGCTTCTCCTTCTGCCCCTCGAGGCCCAGGTCGCGGATGCTCTCTCCCACCTGCATGCGGTGGAGCAGGCGGATGATGCCCTTGCCGAACCACAGGCTGATGATCAGCGACACGATCACCGCCATGCCGGCGCGGAAGCTGATGTAGTTGAAGGCGCCGCTGCCGGGAACGCTGAAGTGGAGGGCCTTGAACAGATGGTAGAGCATGGCTACTTGTGCATCAGTTCAAGGGTCTCGCGCAATACGGCCGCGTCGTCGAAGGGGTGCTTCACGCCCTTCACCTCCTGGTAGGTCTCATGGCCCTTGCCGGCCACCAGCACCACATCGCCGGGCTTCGCCATGCCCACGGCCATGCGGATGGCTTCGCGGCGGTCGGCGTTCACGAACACGCGTTGCTGATCGGCGGGCAGCAGGCCCACGCGCATCTCGTGGATGATCGTCTGGGGGTCTTCGCTGCGCGGATTGTCGCTGGTGAGCACCACCAGATCGCTCATTTCGGCCGCGATGCGGGCCATCACCGGGCGTTTGGACCGGTCGCGGTCGCCGCCGCAGCCCACCACGGTGATCACACGCCCGGAGCGGTTCACTTCGCCGATGGTGCTCAGCACGTTCTTCAACGCATCGGGCGTGTGCGCGTAGTCCACGATCCCGAGCGGGCCGGCACCCGTGCCCGCGTCCGGGCCGCGCACCACCTGGAAACGGCCGCGCGGGGGTTCCAGGTCGCTCAACGCGGTGAGCACGTTCAACGGTGCCTCGCCCAGCAGGGTGGCCACCGCATACACGGCCAGCAGGTTGCTCGCATTGAAATCGCCCACGAGCCGCGTGTACACGTCGTGGCCGTCGATGCTGAGGTGCAGCCCGCTGAGCTGGTTCTCCACCACGCGCGCGCGGTGGTCCGCCATGTTGCGCACGCCATAGCTGCGTTTCGCGGCGCGCGTGTTCTGCAGCATCACCGCGCCGTTGGGATCGTCCGCGTTCACCAGCGCGGTGGCCTCCTCGGGCAGATCGTCGAAGAAGCGCTTCTTGGCCTTGAGGTAGTTGTCGAACGTGCCGTGGTAATCCAGGTGATCGTGGGTGATGTTGGTGAACACCGCCACATCGAACTCCAGGCCGGTGATGCGCTCCTGCACCACGCTGTGGCTGCTCACTTCCATGAAGCAGTGGGTGCAGCGCTCGGCCACCATGCGCGCGAGCAGCTCGTTCAGCCGCACCGCGTCGGGCGTGGTGTGCGTGCTGGCGATGGTCGTGTTGCCCACCTTGATCTCCACGGTGCTGATCAGGCCGGACTTGTGCCCCAGGGAGCGGAACAGCCGGTGCAGCAGCGTGGCCACGCTGGTCTTCCCGTTGGTTCCGGTCACGCCCACGAGCTTCAGCTGCCGCGAGGGGTGGTCGAAGAAATTGGCCGCCATGATCCCGAGGGCGTGCTGTGCATCGGCCACGCGCACGTAGGTCACCCCGTCCTTGCGGTCGCGCGGCAGTCGTTCGCAGACGATGGACACGGCGCCCTTCGCGATCGCCTCGTCGATATGGTCGTGGCCATCGCGCTGCGTGCCCTTGATGGCCACGAAGGCGGTGAACGGCACCACGGCGCGGCTGTCGAAGGTGAGTTGCTCGATAGCGGTGTTGGTGGAGCCGTCGATCTGCTCGATCCGCGTGCGGTACAGGAGGTCCTTGAGCAGCTTCATGTGGTCAGGTCGAGCGTGATCACCGATCCCTTGAAGCAGCGCGAGCCCGGCGGTAGCGATTGGCGCTTCACCATGCCGTTGCCGGACACGCGCACGCGCAGCCCGCGGTTCTCCAGGATATAGAGCGCATCCTTCAGTCCCATGCCCAGCACGTTCGGCACCATGCCCAGCGCCTCGCCCGGCATGCCGCGGGGCTCCACCAGCACGGCGCTGTCGCCGGCGGTGGTGCTCACCCATTCGCCTTCGCCCTTCACCCGGGTGCGCACGCCCAGTGCGTTCGCTGCGGCGAGCAGGTCCTTCGCGTTCCCGCTGAAGGTGACCGGGCTGCGCGGGTCGGGTGGTGCGGCCTCCGCCACGCTGGTCTGCAGTTCCAGTCGGTTCGCGTGGATCTTCTCCGCGATCCGTTTGAACACGGGACCCGCCACCACGTTGCCGTAGTAGCCGCACGCGGACGGCGAGCTCACCACCACGATGCACGTGTACTTGGGCGCGTCGGCGGGGAAATAGCCCACGAAGGAGGCCTGGTAGACCCGCGCGACCTTGTACCCGAGCTTTCCCTGCGCGATCTGCGCGGTGCCGGTCTTGCCGGCGATCTTGAAATGAGCGCTCTTCAGGTTGGTGGCCGTGCCGGTGTCCACCACGTTCTCCAGCAGCGTGCGGATCTTGGCCAGCGTGGCATCAGAACAGATGTGCGGGTTCAGCGTCACCGGTTCGAAGCGCTGCACCTCCTTGCCCAGGCGCGACACACTGCGCACGAACTGCGGCTGCATGTACCGGCCGTTGTTGGCGATCGCGTTGTAGAAGGCGAGGGTTTGCAGCGGCGTGAGGCTCACCTCGTACCCGATGCTCATCCAGGGCAGGCTCACGCCGCTCCAGTTCTTCTTGTCCTCGGGCCCGCGCAACGTGGGGATCGGCTCGCCGGGGATCCGCACGCCGAGCGGCTTGTCCAGGCCCAGCTTGCGCAAGCCGGCCACGAATCGTTCGGGGTCGCCCTTGTACGCGTTCACGATGGCCTGCGAAATGCCGGTGTTGCTGCTCACCTCCAGCGCACGGCCGAGGGAGATCACCCCGTAGCCGCCTTCGTGGGAGTCGGACATCACCTTGTCGTAGTACCTGCGCTTGCCGCCGCGGGTGTCCACCATGTCGTCCAGGCTTACGCGCCCGTCCTCCAGGGCCACGATCAGCGAGGCGGTCTTGAACGTGCTGCCGGGCTCGGTGGCATGGCCCACGGCGTAGTTCTCATCGTCCGCGTAGGTCGAATCGCCCACCTGGGTGAGGTTGCTGATCGCCTTGATGTAGCCGGTGGCCGTTTCCATCACCACCACGCACCCGTGGTGCGCGCCGTTCTTGCGCAACTGCTCGGCCAGGGCGGCATCGGCCACGTCCTGCAGGTTCATGTCGATCGTGGTGTGGATGTCGCTGCCCGGCACGGGATCCTGCCCGTCGGCATCCTCGATGGGCATCCACACATCGCCGCTGAGGCGCCGTTCCAACCGGCGGCCGGTGACCCCGCGCAGGAACTCGTCGAACCCGCCTTCCAGGCCGAAGGCCTTCTTGCCGTTCTCGCCGGGCTTGCCGATCGTGCGGCGCGCCTTCCTGCCGAAAGGCTGGATGCGGCGCTCGCTCTTGGTGATGATGAGGCCGCTCTTGTACCGGCCCAGACGGAAGAGCGGGAAACGCTTCAGCTCGAGCATCTTCACGTGATCGCACCGGCGCTGGATGATGTGGTAGCGTTCGCCGCCGTGCCGTGCATCGATCAACTCGCGGCGCAACTCCGCGGCGCTCCGTTCGCCGAAGAGGTTGGAGAGGCACCACGCAAGCGAATCGATGTGCGCCGAGAAGAGCGCGTCGGTGAGCCCGTCGGCCTTCAGGTCCATGTACACGCCGTACTCGGGCACGCTGGTGGCGAGCAGGCGTCCGTCTTCGCTGAAGATGTGGCCCCGGTCGGGCTGCACGCTGCGGTACGAGGTGGCCACCTTCTCGGCGCGCGCCATCCACCGATCGCCCTCCACCAGCTGGATGGTGAAGAGCTTCCAGGCGATGGCGGCCGCGAAGGCGACGAGCACGCCATAGATCAGGTTGATCCGCAGGCGTTGGGTCCGCTGCTCGGTCATTGGGCGGGGTTCTCGATCAGGTCCTCGTCTACGGCGATCTTGTGCGGAGGCTCCAGGCTCTCCTTCAGGCCCAGGCCGCGGATGTCGGCGGCCACCTGGCTCTGTTGTTCGGCCTGCTCCAGCTGGCTGCGCACGGTGATGTATTCCGAGCGCATCTCCTTCAGTTCGGTGTTGGTACGGTCCAGGGAGCGCACGGTGCGTTCGGTCCAATACCCGTAAGCGATGTAGCAGAGCATGAGGCCGGCCACCCACAGGATGAAGGGCATGTTGCGCAGCACGTTCTCCCTGGCCAGGAAGGAGCCGTTGAGCACGCTGATCAGTGCGCGCGGCAGTTGCGAGCCGCCCTTCTTCCGCGAAGAGGTGCCGCGCGCCTGCGCCTGTTCCGGCGCGGGTTCCTGCTTCCTGACCTTGTTCTCCTTCATATGCGTTCGCCTATCCTCAATCGTGCGCTGCGTGCGCGGGGGTTGCGTTCGATCTCCCGTTCTCCGGGCTTCATGGCCTTGCTGTGCGTGGGCTTGAAGGGGCGTTGCAGGTTCCCGAACACGTCCTTGGTCTCCTTCCCGTCGGGATCCCCGGAGCGCAACCAGTTCTTCACCATGCGGTCCTCCAGGGAGTGGTAGCTCATCACCACCAATCGTCCTCCGGGGCGGATCACCTCGGCGCTCTTCCGAAGCAACACCTCGAGCGATCCGAGCTCGTCGTTCACCGCGATGCGCAACGCCTGGAACACCCGGGCGAGGAAGCTGTTCTCCTCGCGGCGCGGCGTGACCTGGCGCAGGGCTTCGACCAGCTGCGTGGTGGTGGTGATGGCGCGTTCGCCGCGTGCCCTCACCAGTTCGCGGGCCACGCGGTGTGCGCCATCCACTTCACCGTAGCGCCGGAGCACATCGGTCAGCGCCACATCGTCCAGCTCCGCGACCAGCTGCGCTGCCGTCCGCTTCGCGCGGCGGTCCATGCGCATGTCCAGCGCGCCTTCACCGCGGAAACTGAACCCGCGTGCGGCGACATCGAACTGGTGGCTGCTGACGCCCAGATCGGCGAGCAAGCCGTCGATGGGCAGCCGGCCGAGGTGGCGCAGGTGGTTCTTGATCCAGCGGAAGTCGCCGTGCACCAGCGTGAAGCGTGGATCATCGATCGCATTGCGCTGCGCGTCCTGGTCGCGATCGAACGCGATCAACGCACCCGCATCGCCCAGCTGCTCCAGGATCGCCCTGCTGTGGCCGCCGCCGCCGAAGGTGACGTCCACGTAGACGCCATCCGGGCGGATCTTCAAGCCTTCGACACAGTCGTGTAAAAGAACGGGAGCGTGATAGCCGCTACCCTGGTTCATTTCCGAGGCTGCCCATTACCTCCTCGGCCAGTGTTGCGGTCGTATCCCTTCCCTCCCGTCGCATGTCGGCGTACTTCTGCTTGTCCCAGATCTCGATGCGGTCGCCCAAGCCCAGCAGCTTGATGTCCTTCCCCAGCTTGGGGTCGTTCACCAAGGCGTACGGGAGAAGGAAGCGTCCGCTCCCATCGAGGTCGATGGGCGTTGCGCCACCGGCGAACAGCCTGATGAAGTCCATGTTCTTCTTCACGAAGCGGTTCAACCGGCGCAGCTTCTGGTGCGTGCTCTCCCATTCGGTCTGCGGGTAGAGCACCAGGCAGGGGCTGAACACATCGCGGTTGATCACGAAGCCCTTCTGGACCTCCTTGCCGAGCATCTTCTTCAATGCGGCAGGGAGCAGCAGTCGCCCCTTGGCGTCCAGCGTGACGTCGTATTCCCCTAACAGGTTCAGCATGGTTCCACATGCGTGCGTGAGGTCGCGGCGAAAGTATCCCACATCCTGCCACGATCACCCACTTTACACCCCTCTGTTGAAAACTTCATGCCCTGCGAAGATGCAAGATCTTCCACAATTCGCGCAAATACTGAAGAAACGATGCAAAAACGCAAGTGGGTGGAAGTGGGTGGAAAACCCATGCCTTATGCATCCTTGCGCCCCCGGACCAGTCCGCGCAGGCCCCTACATTTGATCGACACCCGTCGGGCATGCTGCAAGGGATCCGTGAGGAAGGCGAGTTCCACTATGTGGAGGAAGGCGATGGCCATGTGGTCATCTTCCTGCACGGGCTGTTCGGCGCGCTCAGCAACTTCGAGCAGACCTTCGGTCACTTCGCCAGGCAGTACCGCGTGGTGGTGCCCCTGCTGCCGATCTACACCCTGCCGATCCTGAACACCAACGTGAAGGCGCTGGCGGAATTCCTGGACCGTTTCATCCGGTACAAGGGCTGGAAGGAGGTGAACCTGCTGGGCAATTCACTGGGTGGCCACGTAGCCCTGGTGTACAGCCGCATGCGCCCGGAGAAGGTGCGATCCCTGATCCTCACCGGCAGCAGCGGGCTCTACGAGAACGCCTTCGGCGGGAGCTTCCCGCGCCGCGAGGACAAGGAGTACCTGCGCAAGAAGATCGCACTCACGTTCCACGACCCGCGGCATGCCACGGACGCGTTGGTGGAGGAATGCTACCACACGGTGAACGACAAGGGCAAGCTGATCCGCATCCTCAGCCTCGCCAAGAGCGCCATCCGACACAACATGGCCGACGAGTTGCCCAACCTGAAGATGCCGGTATGCCTGATCTGGGGGAAACAGGACACGATCACCCCGCCCGAGG
Source organism: uncultured Chryseobacterium sp. (assembly GCA_964517015.1). Taxonomy (GTDB): domain Bacteria; phylum Bacteroidota; class Bacteroidia; order Flavobacteriales_F; family PHOS-HE28; genus PHOS-HE28. Next base: position 2,095 of record CAZFAW010000067.1, on the reverse strand, counting down.
TGGCCGAGGAATTCCATCGCTCGATCCCGCAGAGCGAACTGTTCTGGATCGACGCGTGCGGGCACGCCGCCATGATGGAGCAGCCCGAAAGGTTCAACGCCATCGTGGATCCCTGGCTGAAGAAGACCCTGGGCTGAAGGGATCCGTGCGACCCCGCACGGGCCCGCGCCGACACGCGTGAAGAGCGAAGTGACATGCACACCCTACAGGCCGAACACCTCGGCAGCGGCCGGGAGCCGAAGCACTGGCCCAAGCCCACACTGCCTGAGTACGCGTTCATCGGGCGGAGCAACGTGGGCAAGAGCTCGCTGATCAACATGCTGGTGGGCATGAACAAGCTGGCCCGCGTGAGCAACACGCCCGGCCGCACGCGCAACGTGGAGCACTTCAAGGTGGAGAACACCTGGCTCCTGGCCGACCTGCCGGGCTATGGGTTCGCGAAGGCGAGCCACGTGGAGCGCGCCGCCTGGAAGAGGATGATCGACAACTACCTGCTGCACCGCGAGAACCTGCAGTGCGTGTTCGTGCTGATCGACGTCCGCCTCGAGCCGCAGCGCAACGACATGGAGATGATCCAATGGCTCGGCGAGAACGGCATCCCCTTCGTGCTGGTCTTCACCAAGAGCGACAAACTGGGCGTGAACCAGGTGGTGAGCAACGTGGCCCAGTTCAAGCGCACCATGAAGAAGACCTGGACGAAACTGCCCGAGATCTTCATCACCAGCACGGAGATGCAGAAGGGCCGCGATGCGATCATCGCCTTCATCGAGGGCGTGAACGCCGGCTGGCGCGGCGCCTGATCAGCCTTGCGGGTCGATGCCGCACATCTGCTCCCCGAAGTAGCGCCCGAAGGCCCGCATGTGACCGGCCATCTCCTTCTCGCTGGTCGCGCGCTCGAAGGTGTCGGCAAGTGTCATCAGGTTCTGGTGGAAGAAGGATTTCATCTCGTCGGTGGTCATCTGCTTCGTCCAGAGATCGATGCGCAGGGAATTGTTCTCCCGCTCGTCCCAGAAGGAGATTAGCGCCGACTTGGCCACGTTCTTACCGGGCTGGTCATCGGCCTCCCATTCGATGCCGTCAGGCACGTGGTTCTCGTCCAGGTGGACATCGATGCGGATCTGGCTGGTCTTGTCGGCCATGGGTTCAGCGGGGTTTGTAGCTCTTGAGGATCGTGTTGGGGTCGACGATGGCGAAGAGCTCGGCGAAGGTCGCGTCGGGATGTTCGTCCAGGTAGCTGCGCACCATGCGGTACCCGATCCACTCGCCCACGTGGCCGGGGCTTTCGCGTGGGAAGCCGTTGGTGAAGGGCGCGTCGTTCATGATCCTGCCGATCGGCTCCTGGTCCTTGCTGAAGAGCATCTCCTTGCCCACGATCTCGCGCCACATCAGCATCTCATTGGCCTCGCACCAGGCCAGCTGTTCGGCGGTGAACGAGAACAGGAAGCGCGCTTCCACGTCCGGCAGCATGGCCTTGGCCAGTGCGAGCACCTTGCCGGTCTCCACCAGGTTGGTCAACAGGTCCGCGCCGCGGATGTCGCGCGTGTAGTGCACCAGCAGCCAGCCCTTCACCGCGCCGGGCACAAGCATGTCCGGCACCATGCGCTGCTTCACGAATTGGGGGAAGACCTGCGGTGCGAGGCGCTGCACCACGGGCTGGTCCGGCCCGATGAACCATTCCAAGCCCACGCCCAGCACGCTATCGGTCGGGTACACGCCATAGTTGAACCCGGAGTTGAACGCCACCACGCGAGGTACGAGGCTGTCGGGGAAGAGGGCCTTCAACCGCTTGAAGGCGCCCTCGAACAACCGGCGCTGCGGCTCCAGTTCGCCGAGCACGCTGTCCACGGCCTGTTGCGTATCGCGCCAGTCGGGGTCGTGGGTGAACCGGGCCAGCACGGCGGGGAGCGCGGGGTCTCCCAGAGGCGGTGCCTGCAGGATGTCCTGCGCGTACACCCCGAAGAAGCCACCGTACCGCGCCACCAAGGCGTCTATCAACGCTCCTGTGGTGTCGGGCGGGGCCGCGAACAGGTCGCGGTCCAGCCGTTCGATCCGCATCTCGAGCGCCACGCCCGAGGTATCCACATCGCCCCGTTCG
>CAZFAW010000066.1:7227-9983 GCA_964517015.1 uncultured Chryseobacterium sp. | reverse complement strand
CCACGCGCCCATCGCAAGGGGCGATCACGGTGTTCGCCGCACCGCCAACGGAACGTTCCGGTACCCGGAAGAACCAGACCAGCAGAAGGAAAACGGATGCGAGAACAACGCACAGTGCACCGGCCACCACCGGTGGGGCCCAGGCGATGGCCGCGTAGCTCCCGAAACAGGCGAAGGCCATCCCGAGCAACAGCGATGGTGTACCTTCTCGATGCAGGCGCATGGTTCCGGGGCGCGGCGAAGATAGACGGGTGTGCGGGCAGCCTCAGTCCGCCAGTTCCAGGAACACGAACAAGCACGGTGAAGCCAGGAGCAGGCCATCGAAACGGTCCAGGATGCCACCATGCCCCGGTAGCACCGTTCCGCTGTCCTTCACGCCCCGCGCGCGCTTCAAGGCGGATTCGAACAGGTCGCCCACGGTGGCCGATATGGAAATGACCCCGCCGCACCCCAACCATGCCTGCAACGAAAGGACCGGCCAGGCGCGCCACAACAGGTACGCCACCACCAGTGCGAGCAGCAGACCTCCGAGCAGGCCTTCGATCGTCTTCTTGGGCGAGATCGCGGGCGCAAGCCCATGCTTTCCGATCGCACGCCCCACGAGGTAGGCGCCGGTGTCGTTCGTCCACAACAGTGCGAAAAGCCCCACCAGCACCTCCGGTCCGTTGCCGGCCGATCCGAAGGTGAAGAACGCAGGCAGCAAGGCGAACGGCACCGTGATGTACAGCGACGTGAGCAGAATGCCGGCGAATGCCCTGGGCAGGTCCGTCGTGCCGGCGTACATCATCCAGATCAGCGATAGCACGAGCAAGAGGATCCAAAGTGCGACCACATGCAGCGTATCGAACGGCGCGAACCGTGGGATCACGGCAACAGCGAGGTAGATGGAACCTGCCAGCAGCACGTGCCAGTAGCGCGGCGCGCCTGTGCCTTCCCCATGGAACAGCCGGTGGAATTCATCGGCGGCGATCAAGCACACGGGCAGGAACAACAGCGCCACGGTGAACCCGCCCGACCAGATGGAGAGCAGGGTGAGCACCACGTAAACCGCTCCGGTCAGTGCGCGCAGCAGCAATTCGCTCATGCATGCCGGAGTTGGGCGCCTTCGGCCATTGCGTGCGATCCGCAGCGGTCGATCCGCATGATCCCTTCGCACGGAGGGTCGGGAAGCCCGTCGACATGGCTGTTCATCGCTGGTCCGTGCATTCGGTCCGAAGCATGCGTTGCGAAGGAACCGAACACGAGCGTCCCCATCGCCATGTTCCTGGATCAGGGAGCGTTGGGTTCCGCTTTCGTGCCGGCAGGAGCCTCCGGATCTAGTGAGAGGGGTGCCCCGTTGGCATGGGTGCCGTTCGTGGTCTTTTCGGCCACGGGCATGGACTCCTTTTCGAACGGCCGGCGCCCGAAGATCTTCTCCAGGTCTTCCTTGAAGATCACCTCCTTTTCGAGCAGTTGCATGGCCAGTGCGGTGAGCTTGTCCTTGTTCTCCGCGAGGATCCGCTTGGCACGCTCGTACTGGCCTTCCACGATCTTGCTCACCTCCTGGTCGATCACACGTGCCGTGTCTTCGCTGTAGGGTTTGCCGAAGGTATATTCCTGCTGGCCCGAGCTGTCGTAAAAGCTGATGTTGCCCAGGCGGTCGTTCAGACCGTACATGGTCACCATCGCATAGGCCTGTTTGGTCACTTTTTCAAGGTCGCTCAGGGCGCCGGTGCTCACCTCGCCGAACATCACATCTTCGGCGGCGCGGCCACCGAGGGCGGCACAGATCTCGTCGAGCATCTGCGCGGTGGTGGTCAGATGGCGTTCGTCCGGCAGGTACCAGGCCGCACCGAGGGAACGGCCGCGCGGCACGATGGTCACCTTCACCAACGGTGAGGCGTGCTCGACCAGCCAGCTGATGGTGGCATGGCCGCTCTCATGATAGGCGATATGCCGGCGTTCGTCGGCGGTGATGATCTTGTTCTTCTTCTCCAGGCCACCGATCACGCGGTCCACGGCATCGAGGAAATCCTGTTTGTCGACCTGCTTCTTCTTCTTGCGTGCTGCGATCAGGGCGGCTTCGTTGCAGATGTTGGCCAGATCGGCCCCGCTGAACCCCGGCGTCTGGCGGGCCAGGAATTCCACGTCCACGGTCACGTCCAGCTTCAAAGGCTTCAAATGGACCTTGAGGATCTCCACGCGCCCGTTCAGGTCGGGCATGTCCACGAAGATCTGCCGGTCGAAACGACCCGGCCGCATCAACGCGCGGTCAAGCACGTCGGCGCGGTTGGTGGCGCCCACGAGGATCACACCGCTGTTGGTGCCGAAGCCGTCCATTTCGGTGAGCAACTGGTTCAGGGTGTTCTCCCGCTCGTCGTTCGCACCCATGCTCACGCTGCGGCCGCGGGCACGACCGATCGCATCGATCTCGTCGATGAAGATGATGCTGGGGGCTTTTTCCTTGGCCTGTTTGAACAGATCGCGCACACGGCTTGCGCCCACGCCCACGAACATCTCCACGAAGTCCGAACCGCTCAGGCTGAAGAACGGCACCTGCGCCTCGCCGGCCACGGCTTTTGCGAGCAGCGTCTTGCCCGTGCCCGGAGGCCCCACCAGCAGCGCTCCCTTCGGGATCTTCGCGCCCAGGTCCGTGTACCGCTTCGGGTTCTTGAGGAAATCGACGATCTCCTGCAGCTCCTCCTTGGCCTCATCGAGCCCCGCCACATCGTTGAAGGTGACGTTGGTGCTCTTGCCGCCTTCGAACACTTGTGCGC
>CAZFAW010000066.1:2149-7127 GCA_964517015.1 uncultured Chryseobacterium sp. | reverse complement strand
GCCACATCGTTGAAGGTGACGTTGGTGCTCTTGCCGCCTTCGAACACTTGTGCGCGGCTCTTGCCGATGTTGAAGATCTGGCCGCCCGGCCCGCCGCCGCCGCCCAGCCTGCGCATCACGAAGAACCAGATCAGCATCATGCCCCCGATCAGCAGCACCCAGTTCAACAGGTCGCGCCCCCAGGTCTCCAGCGGCCGGAAACTGTACCGCACGCCGTGCTCATCCAGGATCTTCAGCAGACGCTCCTTGTAACTGTCGTCCACATTGAAGGTGTAGTGGGGCCCCGTGACGTTCGAGCCGCTGATCATGGAATCGTGGATCCGGTCCTTGTGCGGTTCCTTCTGAAGTCGGTCCTTCTTGATGTAGACCTGGGCGATCTTCCGCGTTTCGCTGTTCAGGAACACCACGCGATCCACGTCGCCGGCCAGCACGTACTTCTCGCATTCGCTGGGTTCGATCTCCACCATGTTGCCGCTCAGGCTGAACAGGTTGATCGAAAGGATCACCACGATGATGATGCCGTAGATCCAATAGAAATTGAAGGATCCGCGCGGGCGCTCCTTGCCCCGTTCGGGTTGGGGCTTGTTGGGGTTGTTGGGTGTGTTGCTCACGCTGCTCGTTCAGGCCACGTTGGGGTAGTTCTGTCGCACGGCATCGGCCCAAAGGTCCTCGATGGCGTAGTAGCCGCGTTTTTCACGATGGAAGATGTGCACCACGACGTCCACGTAATCCAGCAGGATCCATTCGGCGTTGGCAAGGCCCTCGGAGTGCCAGGGCTTATCGCCAGCGCGTTCCAGCCCGAACCGTTCAACGCTGTTCGCGATCGCTTCCACCTGGGTGTCGCTGTCGCCATGGCAGATGATGAAATGGTCGCAAACCGTATTGGCCACGTGCCGAAGGTCCAGGTGCACGATCTCCTTTCCCTTCACCTCCTGGATGCCCATGATGATCGCGGTGACCAAGGGGGCGGGGGCGCTGCCGCCCCGTACTTTCTTCATCCGCTGTATTTTCGGTAGTGTCAAAGGTAGGTGGTTCTCATCGGCCACCCCTTTGCGGGCACCATGTCGAACCTCTCCGAAGGGATCATTGGCGGGCAACTGGTCGAATTGGGATCGGTGGCCAGTACGAACAACTACGCTGCCGAACGGCTGGCCCTGTCGGAATTGCGGCACGGTACGGTCATCCTGGCGCACGCGCAAACCGAGGGGAAGGGGCAGCGTTCGCGGGCCTGGATCTCCGCTCCGGGCCTCGATCTCACCTTCAGCATCGTGCTGGTACCACTGGATCTGAACGCAACCGACCAGTTCGTGCTCGGCCGCATTGCCGCTCTTTCCGTGCACGACGCGGTGCGGGACCTCCAGCCCGCCGATGTGAAAGTGAAATGGCCCAACGATGTGCTGGTGGGCCAGCGCAAGCTCGCAGGCATCCTGATCCAGAACGAGCTGTCCGATAATCGCGTGCAGCATGCGGTGGTGGGCGTGGGCGTGAACGTGAACAACCCGGAGCTTCCCGCGGAGCTCAACGCCACCAGCTTGCGCCTCGTCACCGGCCGGGAGCACGATCGTATGGAACTCCTTCAGGGCATCTGCCAACGGTTCCAGGAGCGCTGGCAGCGATGGGAGACCGATCGGGACCCCGCGCTCACGGATTATGTGAACGCGCTTTGGGCGCGGAACCGTTGGGTGCCGTTCACATTGGACGGCGCGCCCATCACCGCCCGGCCATTGGATGTGGAACCCGATGGCCGCTTGATCATCGAGCACGAAGGCGGCCGTGTGCAAGCCTATGGGCTGGATCGCCTGCGTTTCGGACCGCGCAGCTGATTTCGGATTCGGGATCCCCATGATCGGGCGCTTCCGTCGGGAAGACGTTCAGCCGCCCGGTCTACCTTTGCCTTCCCCTTCGAACCATGTCCGTTCCCTCCTTGCTCCTCGCGGCCGGCATCGTTACCGTCCTGGCAGGCCCGGATGCACCGGTGAAATGGACCTTTGGCGCGGTCGAGCTTGCCAACGGCCGGGTCCAGGTGGACCTTTCGGCCGAGATGGAGAAAGGATGGCACCTGTACGCCACGCATTTGTCCAGCGACCAGGGTCCGATCCCCACCAGGATCACCTTCGAGGCCGATGAAGCCTATTACCTGGTGGACAGCTTGAAGGAGCCCGAGCCCGAAATGGCCGATGATCCCAATTTCGGCATGGTGCTGCATTTCCACTCCAACACGGTCGTGTTCAACCAGGTCATCGCCCGCCGATCGACAACATCGTTCACGGTGAAAGGGCAGGTGGAGTACATGGCGTGCAACGATCGGATGTGCCTGCCCCCGGTGCGGGTGCCGTTCACCATTGATGTGCCTGCGTTGAGCAAGTGATGCGGATACGCGTGTTCCTTTCCATCGTGGGCCTGGTGGCTGGCCTTGCCGCCCCGGCGCAACTTCCCGGCAATACGCCCGCACCGGCCGATCCCGCCTCATGGTCCATCAGCCGCGTGCAATTGCAGGACGGTTCGTGGTCGGTGATCTTCCGCGCCGATGTGGCCGAGGGCTGGTGGGTGTATAGCCAGCAGAGCTTCGGCGACATGGGTTTGCAGCCCACGCACATCGGCTTCGACACCCTTGCGCACCTGACCGTGCGTGGTTCGGCCGAAGAGAACGGCGAACACGTGGTACAAGGCCATGACCCCTTCTTCGATGCCGAGGTGAAGAAATTCAAGGGTTGGGCGACCTTCACCCAGCGCATCCAGGTCACCGATCCCAAGCTCCCGATCACCGGGCGCCTCGAGTTCATCACGTGCAACGATCAGCAGTGCCTGCCGCCCGAGACGAAGTACTTCAAGATCGCGCTGGCCGACGACAAAAGCGAGTTCAGCCCACTTCCCTTCGTGCAGGACGGTGGCGCGACCCCGGCCCCGGCCCCCCTGGAACCAGTGGAATGGAGCGGCGAGGTGAAGGACCTGGGCGGTGGCAAATGGACGCTCACCTTCCAGGCGGACGTGCAGCAAGGTTGGTACGTGTATTCGCAGGAGAGCTTCGGAGACGGACCCTGGCCCACAAGCTTCGATTTCGATAGCATACCGGGATTCCAACGCATCGGCAAGCCCGTGGAATCGGGACCGGACAAGCACGAAGGCATGGACGAGATGTTCGGCATCAACGTGCGGAAATACGCTGGCAGCGCCACGTTCGTCCAGGAGATCCGGATCGCCGACCCGAACACGCCGGTGACCGGTGTGATCAACTACCAGAGCTGCAACGATGAGCAGTGCATCTTTCCCGATCCGTTGAAGTTCAGTGCGGACCTGGTGGCCGGACGGATCAGGATCGGGGACGGACCGGCGACAGCACCACCCGCCGGCGAATGCCGCTACAAACTGGCTAACGTCGACCTGAACGCGCCGGTGGTGAAGGCCGATACGGAGGTGGGCGAGGTCCGGGCGTCCTCCTCGTTGTGGCGGATCTTCCTGCTCGGGTTCCTCGGCGGGCTGGTGGCCCTGCTCACACCGTGCGTGTTCCCCATGATCCCGCTCACGGTGAGCTTCTTCACCAAGGGCAGCGAGGACAAAGCCAAGGGCCTGCGCAACGCACTGACCTATGGCGGTTTCATCCTGGGCATCTACCTGCTCTTCAGCCTGCCCTTCCACCTGTTGGGATCGGTGAATGCCGAGATCTTCAACGAGATCAGCACCAACCCCTGGCTGAACATCTTCTTCTTCGTGATCTTCCTGGTGTTCGCGGTGAGCTTCTTCGGCTACTTCGAGATCACGCTGCCCAGCAGCTGGGTGAACAGCATGGACCAGAAAGCCTCGCGGTTCGGAGGGCTCATCGGCATCTTCTTCATGGCGCTCACCCTCGCGCTGGTGTCGTTCAGCTGCACGGGGCCCATCCTCGGCTCCCTGCTGGCTGGTGCGCTCACTGCCGATGGCGGGGCGTGGCAACTCACGGCCGGTCTCGGTGGCTTCGGCCTCGCGCTGGCGCTGCCCTTCGCGCTCTTCGCCCTCTTCCCCAGCTGGCTCAACAGCCTGCCCCGCAGCGGCAGCTGGCTCAACAGCGTGAAGGTGGTGCTGGGCTTCGCCGAGGTGGCCCTGGCGTTCAAATTCCTCAGCAACGCCGATCTGGTGAAACAGTGGCTGATCGTGCCGTACGAACTGTTCATGTTCGTATGGGTGGCCTGCGCGCTCGGCATCGTGCTCTACCTCTTCGGGGCCATCCGCTTCCCGCACGACAGCCCCGTGAAGTCGCGCTCCGCCGTGCGATGGACCTTCATTGCCTTGTTCACCGCGGCCACGGCGTATTTCGCATTCGGGTTGCGCGTGCAGAAAGGGAGCTTCACGCCGCTCAGCCTCATGAGCGGACTCGCTCCGCCCGTGGGCTACAGTTGGATCCTTCCCCAGAAATCCGAGGCGTTCCACGACCTGGACGAGGCCTTGGTTCGTGCACGCGAACTGAAGAAGCCGGTGATGATCGATTTCACGGGCTGGGCGTGCGTGAACTGCCGGAAGATGGAGGAACACGTCTGGCCGGTGAAGGAGGTTCGCGACATCATGGAGAAGGACTACGTGCTGGTCTCGTTGTACGTGGACGACAAGCGTGAACTTCCGAAGGAGCAGCAGCACGTGTACACCACCTGCACCGGCAAACAGAAGCAGATCCTTACCCTGGGCAACAAATGGGCAACGGTGCAGCTGGAGACCTTCGTGATCAGTAGCCAGCCCTACTATGCGCTGCTCAGCCCCGAGGGGAAGCTCCTTACCGACCCGGTGGGCTACACCCCGGACGTGGAGGAGTACAAGGCCTTCCTGGAGCGCGGTCTCCAGGGCATGAAGGCCCTTGAACAACAGGCCAGCCTCTAGATCCCGTTTTGGCGGGTGCGCGCGGCTCGCCATCTTCGCCCTTTCGCATGGGAACCGCGCGCATACATCAGCACTTCGTCGAGGCGGCCGGCGTGCTCGAGGCGTTCGCCTCCGACCCGGCCAACATCGAAGC
>CAZFAW010000066.1:0-2049 GCA_964517015.1 uncultured Chryseobacterium sp. | reverse complement strand
GTGATCGGTCTCACCGGAAAGGACGGTGGCAAGCTGGCCCGCCATTGCACCGTGGAAGTGCGCGTGCCCCACAGCGGCTACGCCGATCGCGTGCAGGAGGTGCACATCAAGGTCATCCATGCGCTGATCGATCATATCGAGCGCGCCCTTGCCTGAGCGATGCTGGTCAAGGTCTACGGAGCCGCCGTGTTCGGCATCAACGCCACGATCGTCACCGCCGAGGTGAACGTGTACGAGCGGGGGCAGGGCTTCATCATCGTCGGGCTTCCTGATGTGGCGGTGAAGGAGAGCTACCATCGCATGGATGCCACGGCCAAGAACAACGACCTCTATTTCCCGCGCGGCAAGCGCGTGGTGGTGAACCTCGCACCGGCGGACATCCACAAGGAGGGCAGCGCGTACGATCTTCCGATGGCGGTGGGCGTGGTCGCCGCCACCGGACAAGCCCCGCCGGACCTGCTTGCCGACCACCTGGTGATGGGCGAATTATCCCTCGATGGAGGCGTTCGCCCGATCAAAGGCGCGCTGCCGATCGCGGTGGAGGCGCGGCAGAAGGGCTTCAAGGGCGTGATCCTGCCCCTGGCGAACGCGAGGGAAGCGGCCATCGTTTCCGGGCTCAAGGTGTACGGTGTCGACCACATCCGCCAGGTCATCGCCTTGATGCGCGGCGAGCCGTCCGTGGAACCCACCGTAGTGGACATCGAGCGCGAGTTCGCGGCGAGCAGCCTGAGTTATCCAGTCGACATCGCGGACGTTCGCGGCCAGGAGAACATCAAGCGCGCATTCGAGATCGCTGCGGCCGGTGGGCACAACGTGATCATGATCGGGCCGCCCGGGGCGGGCAAGACCATGCTCGCGAAACGGCTGCCCACGATCCTGCCTCCGCTCAGCATGGACGAGGCCCTGGAGACCACCAAGATCCACAGCGTGGCGGGCAAACTGCGCAAGGAGGATGCGCTGTTGAGCGTGCGGCCGTACCGTTCGCCCCACCATACCATAAGCGATGTGGCGCTCGTGGGCGGCGGGCAGTATCCGCAACCCGGCGAGATCAGCCTGGCCCACAACGGCGTGCTCTTCCTGGATGAACTGCCCGAGTTCAAACGCACCGTGCTCGAGGTGCTCCGGCAGCCGCTGGAGGATCGCGTGGTCACCATCAGCAGGGCCAGGTTCACCGTCGAATACCCCGCCAGCTTCATGTTGGTGGCCGCCATGAACCCGTGCCCGTGCGGCTTCTATAATCACCCGGAGAAGGACTGCGTGTGCGCACCCGGTGTGGTGCAGAAGTACCTGAACAAGATCAGTGGTCCGCTGTTGGACAGGATCGACATCCACATCGAAGTGACCCCCGTACCGTTCACCGAATTGAGCGCGGAGCGCGCAGGCGAGCGCAGTGCGAACATCCGCGCGCGGGTGATGGCGGCACGGCAGGTGCAGGAGCAACGCTACAAGGGCAAGCGGATCCACAGCAATGCGCAGATGGGAAGCCAGCAAGTGCGCGAGCTGTGCCGGATCGATGCCACCGGACAGGCCTTGTTGCAGAAGGCCATGGAGCGCCTCGGGCTCAGCGCGCGTGCCTACGACCGGATCCTGAAGGTGAGCCGCACCATCGCCGATCTCGCCGGCAGCGGGGAGATCCGGACCGAACATCTCGCGGAGGCCATCCAGTACCGCAGCCTGGATCGCGAGGGCTGGGCGAGTTGACGGTTGTAACCCGCCCCCTGCGGGCGCCGTATCCAAGGTTCCGCGAAAGGATCCGATAGGCGTATCCCGATGATCACACTCTCCTCAGCCTTGTTCCTGTCCCTATACATGGCCACGGCCGCTCCGGGCCAGCCGAACCAACGTATCTGGCTCAACGGGTCGCTCGAAGTCTGCGAAAAGAAGCAGGCGATGTTCTACCTGGAACCGGCGGGCACCGATGGCGATGGTTTTGCCGCACGCATGTACACCCGCGATGGTGTGCTCAAGGCCGATGGCCACTACGCCGATGAAGCGATGACCATCGAACACGGCCTGTTCGTGTTCTACCATGCCGATGGGAAGGTGGAG
>CAZFAW010000065.1:8313-10034 GCA_964517015.1 uncultured Chryseobacterium sp. | reverse complement strand
GGCCGGTGCCCACGGCGATGATCTTGCCGCGCTGGGGCTTTTCCTTGGCGGTGTCGGGGATGATGATGCCACCCTTGGTGGTGGTTTCGGCTGCCGCCGCTTCCACGAGCACGCGGTCGGCCAGGGGTTTCACTTTCGCTGCCATTGCTGGTTCAGGCTGAAGGGTTGTTTTGGATGGGGAACGTTGCTGTTCGGGCGCGCGCCGGACAACTGGCATGCCGCCAGCGCGATGCTGTCAGAAATTCAATGGATCCGCGGAATGCTGTCAGTGCGGCTGACAGGCTGACCATCACGGGTTGGTCGTGCCGTTCTGGTCGGCAGGCACCTGCTCCGAAGGAGCCCCTGCATCGCCAGCGTTTTCCGGTGTGGTGGCTGCGCCGTCGGTGGTGGCGGCATCGCCCCCGATGGCTTCGGTGGGCGTATCCAACTCGGTGCCCTGGGTGGCGCTGCCTTGGATCGAGGCGCTCACCAGGCACAATACCATCAGCGCCGAGGCTAGCGTCCAGGTGCCTTTTTCGAGGAAATCGGCCGTGCGCTGCACGCCGCCGATCTGCTGCGCCCCGGTGAAACCGGCCGCCAATCCGCCGCCTTTTGGGTTCTGGGCCAGCACGAACAGGCCCAACAGGGCGCAGATCACGACGATGATGATGGAGATGGCGACCATGGCTATGCGTTCAGGTTCTCTTCCGCTTTTTTCGCAAGGGCCGCGAAGTAACCGCTTTTCTCCGGATGCTTCAACGCCAGACGGCGGTAGGCTTGGGCGGCTTTGGCCCAGTGGCCCTGCTTTTCGTGGATCCGGGCCAGGGTCTCGGTCACCATGTCCATGCGCTCCTCGAGACTGCGTTTACCGGCTTGTTGCGGCGAGAAGAAGGAGGTCTTTTTCGGCCCCGGTGTTCCTTGGTCGAGGAATCGATCGATCGCGTTCCGTGTTTTCTCTGCAGTGACCGACCGTTCGGGTGCGAGCGCAGGAGCGATTGCGGCTTCGGGTCGATGAGCGGTCCGCGGTGGTACGGGCACGGACGGAGCGGCTTGTTCCTCGAGCCAGCTTGTGAAGGATCGAACGAGGGGGCGGGCGGCGGGGGCGATGGGTTCCGGAGCCGTCGGGTGGCTGGCCGGTGGGGGCGGAGGCGGCGCGGTGGCGCCTTCCTCCCGCTCCAGTTCGGCCTCGAGATCATACACGCTTGCCGCAGCGGCTTCTGCGATCTGCTGGTGGAGCAGGCGGTCGGCCAGTTCCTCCCGCGTGGGCAGGGCGGGAGCGGGCTCCTTCGCGGATCCCTCGATCCGGGTCGGCGCCGGCGGTGTGCTCGGGACCTCGTCGCGCGGAGCGACCGCGGTAGACGGAGCGGAACGTGTGCGATCCTGCAGCACCTGCCGGCTGGGTACGTGGGCGGCCGTGGTGCGCAGGGTCTCGTCGAACAGCACATCGCCGCTGGCGTTCTCGCCAAGGGCGAGCAGCAGGTGCACGCCGCTGAACCATGGGTACCGTTCGCGCAGCTCCCGCAGGCCGGCAAGGTCCTCGCGCGCTGCGCGCGCCGGCTCCTGCAGCAATTCCGCGATGCGGTCCTTGTTCATGCGCGGCTGAAGCGTGTGGTGGGCGGTGGATGGAGCGGGGTTGGCGGGTTCGACCTTCCGTGCGGTCGGGCTTCACCAATTGCCCAATGTGCGGTCGAAGATATCCTGTGCCAGTTGCTGGCTGATCTGTGCCACCAGGGTGCTCTCCA
>CAZFAW010000065.1:5192-8213 GCA_964517015.1 uncultured Chryseobacterium sp. | reverse complement strand
TCGAAGATATCCTGTGCCAGTTGCTGGCTGATCTGTGCCACCAGGGTGCTCTCCACCGTGGCGAGGTCCTGCGTGCTGTCGTAGTCCAGGAAACGGCTCACGCTGAACTCGCTGTTCTTGGCCTTGTCCGTGGCGTTCACGTACCGGACGTTCACTGTCATGGTGAGCCGGTTCAACGCGGCGGTCTCGCTGGCCTGGATGGCCACGGGTTGCACGTCGTAGCCCGTGATCTCCCCGTCGAACCGCACGTCGCCATCGGCACGCACCATGTTCAAGGGGGTCTGGGCTTGCAGCAGGTCGCGCAGGGTCTCGGTGAAGGTCTGGGCGCTCTGCGGGGTGGCAAGGGCGGCCCGCGGCTGGAACACCTCCACGCTGCAGGTGCGCGCGCTGCCCACATCGCCACCGGTGAAGGAGTAGTTCACGCGGCAGCCGCACAGCAGCGCGAGGAACAGGATCGACGCGAAATGCTTCACTGGATGTCGTACTCCTTGATCTTGCGGTAGAGCGTGCGTTCGCTGATGCCGAGTTCCTCGGCGGCGCGCTTGCGTTTGTTCCGGTGCTTCTCGAGCGCACGCCGGATCAGGTCCTTTTCCATGTCCACCAGGCTCAACGAGTCCTGCAGTTCGGTATGTTCGATGTCGTGCGGGCCGGGCCCGGTTTCGCCCACGCGCGGTGGCACGATGCTCACCGTGCCCACCGGAACGCTCTGCAGCGGCAGGATCACCTCTTCGTGCGGCGCCGACGGTACGGGTGCAACGAGCGGCTGGCCACTGCGCAGGATGCCCAATTCAGCCTTCATCCGGTCCAGTTCGCCCTTCAGGTCGAAGAGCAGTTTCAGCAGCAATTCGCGATCCATGCCCGCAGTCTGCTGGCCGGGTGTAACGGCTGGCAGGGTGGTGGCGGCACCGCCGTCGGGCAGGTAATTGCGCAGGGTCCGGGCATCGATCTCGCGCGACTGTTCCAGCACGCTCACCTGCTCGGCCACGTTCTTCAACTGGCGCACGTTGCCGGGCCAGGTATAGTGGGCGAGCAATTGCACGGCATCGGGGCGCAGGTTCACCACGGGCATGCGGTACCGCTCGGCGGCGTCCACGGCGAACTTGCGGAAGAGCAGGTGGATGTCGTCCGTGCGTTCGCGCAAGGAGGGAACGTGGATGGGGATGGTGTTCAGCCGGTAGTACAGGTCGGCGCGGAAGGTGCCGCGCTGCACGGCCTGCAGCATTTCCACATTGGTGGCCGCCACCACGCGCACGTTGGTCTTTTGCGCCTTGCTGCTGCCCACGCGCAGGTATTCGCCCGTCTCCAGCACGCGAAGCAGGCGCGCCTGGGTCTCCAGGGGGAGCTCGCCCACCTCATCCAGGAAAATGGTGCCGCCGTTGGCCACTTCGAAATAGCCCTTGCGCGCTTCATGGGCTCCGGTGAAGGATCCCTTCTCGTGGCCGAAGAGCTCGCTGTCCACCGTGCCTGCGGGGATCGCACCGCAGTTCACCGCGATGTACTCCCCGTGCTTGCGTGCACTGTTCTGGTGGATGATGCGCGGCATCACCTCCTTGCCGCTCCCGCTCTCGCCGGTGATCAGCACCGTTAGATCGGTGGGCGCCACACGCAGCGCACGGTCGATGGCAAGATCGAGCAACGGGCTGTTGCCGATGATGCCGAAACGTTGTTTGATGCTCTGGACGTTCATGCGTCGATCGGTTCGGCGCGGACCGCGAGCGGCACACGGCCCACGCATTCGCCCTGCAACGAACCGCTGGTGCCGGACAAGATCCTGGCCAGCACCAGGTCGCCTGCCATTAGGTCGGCCTTGGGCAGGATCACCACGGCGTTCTGGCTGTTGCGCCCGAACACGTGCTCCTCACTGCGCTTGCTGCCGCCCTCGATCAGCACCTCCTGCACGTGGCCCACGTGGCGGCGGTTCCGCTCCGCGGCATGGCGCATCTGCAGGTCGATCACCTCTTGCAGCCGCCGGCCTTTCACCGCGTCGGGCACATCGTCCGGGTATTTGCGCGCCGCCAGGGTCTTGGGCCGCTCGCTGTACTTGAACATGAAGGCCATGTCGTAGCGCACGGCTTCCATCAGGCTCAGGGTCTGTTGGTGGTCTTCCTCTGTTTCGCCGCAAAAGCCGGTGATGATGTCGGTGCTGATCGCGGCATCGGGCAGGTGGCGGCGGATGGCATCGATGCGCTCCAGGTACCACGCGCGCGTGTAGCCGCGGTTCATGCGGTGCAGCACCGCACTGCTGCCGCTCTGCACCGGAAGGTGGATGTACTTGCAGATGTTGGGGTAACGCGCCATCACCGCCAGCACCTTGTCGGTCATGTCCTTCGGGTGGCTGGTGCTGTAGCGGATGCGCAGACGCGGCGAGACCTCTGCGGTCATGGCCAGCAGATCGGCGAAATCGGTGCCGTCGGGTTTCCAGGTGTAGCTGTCCACGTTCTGGCCCAGCAAGGTCACCTCGCGGTACCCCTGGTCCACGAGGTGCCGGGCTTCGGCCACGATGGTGTGCGGATCGCGGCTGCGTTCGCGCCCCCGGGTGAAGGGCACCACGCAGAACGCGCACATGTTGTCGCAGCCCCGCATGATGCTGATGAACGCGGTGACACCGTTGCTGTTCAGGCGTACCGGTTCGATCTCCGCGTAGGTCTCCTCCCGGCTCAACAGCACGTTCACGGCCTTCTGTCCGCCCTCCACTTCATCCAGCAGCTGCGGCAGGTTGCGGTAGGCGTCGGGGCCCACCACCAGATCGACCAGCTTCTTCTTCTCCAGCAGGTCCTCGCGCATGCGCTCGGCCATGCAGCCCAGCACGCCCACCTTCAGGTCCGGGTTGGTGCGCTTTGCATTGTTCAGTCCATCTATGCGTTGCAACACGGTCTGCTCCGCTTTGTCGCGGATGCTGCAGGTGTTCAGAAGCACCAGATCGGCTTCCTCGGCCTTGGAAGTGGTTTCGTAGCCCTCATTCACCAGGATGCGCGCGACGATCTCGCTGTCGCTGAAATTCATCTGGCAGCCGTAGGATTC
>CAZFAW010000065.1:0-5092 GCA_964517015.1 uncultured Chryseobacterium sp. | reverse complement strand
GGATGCGCGCGACGATCTCGCTGTCGCTGAAATTCATCTGGCAGCCGTAGGATTCTATGTAGACCTTCTTGGCCAAAGGGTTTTGAAAGGGAGGGCGAAGGTACTGAGGGTAAGTTCGACTGACATGATGGCAGAATGAGCATTTTAGCACAGGCACGAAAGACACCCTTCGCTCGTTCGCCTGCGCAGCACTCGACCAGATCCATGACCCGGCCATCCGCTATCGGACTTGCTTCTATTCTACTGCTCATTCCTACAAAAGGTCATGGACAGTATGCTTGGGGACTTGCAGCAGGTAAGGACTTCTTCTTTGGAGGAGAGGGCTTCGGCGGTGAAGGACGAGGGATCCACGGCGTGAGCGCCTTCAGCCTGGGTCTGGCGTCCGCTGATATCGACAAGGACGGGAGCACTTGGCGCGGCACTCTGCTTTGGGTGCGACGCGAGTTCGCTTATGACGGCTGGCTTCGAGGAAGCACGCCAGAGCGCTACGGTAAGTTGAATGGGAGGATTGACCTGGTCGAACTCGCGTTCGATGCACGCATCGCTCTCTCCCAAGGCAGTACGATAAGCTTCGACATCGAACCAGTGATCGACTATCGCATCGCACAAGAGGTCTCTGGCATCGCGTACACCGTCAACTATACGTCGAATGACACGGTGTTCTACGACCAGGATCGCGCGGTGGACAGGAACTTCTCCGGGGCCCGACTGCGGTGCGGTGTCAGCGGTGACGTACCGGTTGGCGCCAATTGGTGGCTGACGTTCGGCGGATACCTGGGGTGGGGTGCCGACATCTGGTTGACTGATCAGATGCTGCCAAGCTGGGACTGCAATTTCAGGGTGGGAGTTCTTTACTACCCGACTTTTCGGGGACGGTGATCTCCTGTTGAAAAATTCCTTCCCCGTAGGGGAAGGCTCCCACGATCCGGTGCGGGCGCTTGCACGAACCCCGGGCGCTGACCTTTTCTTTGCCGCCCCCGAACCCGTCGAGGGGAGGAACGTGCATGGCCAAGAAAAAGGAAGCAAGCGGTGATCTTGTGATCGTGGAGTCGCCAGCCAAGGCGAAGACCATCGAGAAGTACCTGGGCAACGGTTACACCGTGCTCAGCAGCTACGGCCATGTGCGCGACCTGCCCGAAGGCGGCCTGAGCGTGGACGTGGAGAAGGACTTCGAGCCCACATACGTGATACCCGACGAGAAGAAGGAACGGTTGGGAGCGTTGAAGAAAGCCGCGGCCGGTGCCAACATCGTGTGGCTCGCGACCGACGAAGACCGGGAGGGGGAGGCGATCAGCTGGCACTTGAAGGAGGCGCTCGGGTTGCCGGAAAGCAAGGTGAAGCGCATCACGTTCAACGAGATCACCAAGCCGGCGATCCTCGCCGCGATCGAGAACCCACGGAGCATCGATGTGCACTTGGTGGATGCGCAACAGGCCCGACGGGTGCTGGATCGGTTGGTGGGCTACGAACTGAGCCCGGTGCTCTGGCGCAAGGTGAAGCCCAGTTTGAGCGCGGGGCGTGTACAGAGCGTGGCCGTGCGCTTGATCGTGGAACGCGAGCGCGAGATCCTCGGATTCGATGCCAGGAGCGCGTTCCGTGTGGCCGCGATCCTCAAGACGGGCAACGGTGCCACGGTGAAGGCCGAACTCGACACGCGCTTCCCGACCGAAACCGAAGCGCGCGTCTTCCTCGATGGTTGCATCGGCTCCACGTACACCGTGGGAGCGGTCGAGAAGAAACCGGCGAAACGCTCGCCAGCGGCCCCCTTCACCACCAGCACGCTGCAACAGGAAGCCTCCCGCAAGCTGGGATACGGGGTCACGCGCACCATGGGCATCGCGCAGCAGCTCTACGAACAGGGTAGCATCACCTACATGCGTACCGATTCGGTGAACCTGAGCGAGCAGGCCATTACCGCGGCCGCTGAACGGATCGCCAGCGTGTACGGCGAACGCTACAGCAAGAGCCGCCGCTTCCAGAGCAAGAGCAAAGGCGCCCAAGAAGCGCACGAGGCCATCCGTCCCTCCGATTTCGCCGTGCGCGAGGTGAGCGACGACCCGGATCTGCAGCGGCTCTACGACCTGATCTGGAAACGCACGCTGGCCAGCCAGATGGCCGACGCGGAACTGGAGCGCACCCTGGTCGACATCGCGATCAGCGGGCATGACGACCACCGCTTCCATACCGAAGGGGAAGTGATCCTCTTCGACGGCTTCCTGAAGTTGTACCTCGAAGGCCGCGATGATGAGGAAGGGGAGGAGCAGGAGGGCCTGTTGCCAGATCTGGAACGGGGCGAGGCGCTCGCGCTCCAGGAAATGGTGGCCACCCAGCGGTTCGATCGTCCCCCACCCCGCTACACCGAAGCAAGCCTGGTGAAGAAGCTCGAAGAGCTCGGGATCGGACGCCCCTCCACCTACGCCCCCACGATCGGTACCGTCCAAAAACGAGGCTACGTGGTGAAGGAAAGCCGCGAAGGCACGCCGCGACCCTACCGCGTGCTCACCTTGAAGGAGGGTGCGGTGACCGAACAAACCGCCACGGAACGCGCCGGAGCGGAGAAGACGAAGCTCTTCCCCACCGATATCGGCATGGTGGTGAACGACTTCCTGGTGGAGCATTTCCCCGGGATCGTCGATTTCCAGTTCACGGCGAACGTGGAGGAGGAATTCGACGTGATCGCGGAGGGGCGCGAGAACTGGCGCGAGATGATCCGGCGGTTCTATGATCCCTTCCACAAGAGCATCGAACACACCAAGGAGAACGCGGAGAAGGCCACCGGTGCCCGCTTGCTGGGCGTGGATCCCGCGAGCGGTCGCAACGTCTACGCCCGGATCGGGCGCTTCGGTCCCATGGTGCAGATCGGTGAAGTGTCCGACGAGGAGAAGCCGCGGTTCGCCAGCCTGCGCAAGGACCAGAGCATCCAGACGATCGGCTATCAAGAGGCACTGGACCTCTTCAAGCTGCCGCGCGATCTTGGCGAACACGAGGGCGAGAAAGTGATCGTGGGCGTGGGCCGGTTCGGCCCGTACGTGAAGATCGGTAGCACCTACGCCTCGTTGCAGGCCGAGGACGATCCGCTGGGCATCGATCTCGCCCGCGCGTTGGAGCTCATGGCATTGAAGAAGGCCCAAAGCGCCACCCGCGACCTTGGCGAGCACGAGGGTCAGATGATCACGCAGGGACGCGGCAGGTTCGGTCCGTTCGTGAAATGGGGATCGCTCTACGCCAACGTGCCGAAGAACGAGGATCCCGCCGCGGTCACCTTCGAACGGGCGGTGGAACTGATCCGTGCGAAACAAGCCGGCGCGGCAGCCAAAACCCTGCGCACCTTCGAAGGTTCGCCCATCCAGGTCCTGCAAGGGCGCTACGGCCCGTACATCACCGATGGGAAGAAGAACGCCAACGTGCCCAAGGGCAAGAGCCCGGAGGAACTGACACTGGAGGAGTGCACCGCGCTCGTGGCGGCGGCACCGGAGCGCAAGGGCGGGGCGCGCCGTGGCGGCGGTTTCCGCAGGAAGAAGGCCTAGTTCACAGGCGCCGGTTGACACTTGCCTGTATCTGCCGGGCATTCCCGGTGCGGCGCGGAGGCAACTTGCGCTCGGTGCCGCGCATGGAACGTAGCGGAGCGGCCCTATCCCGTGGACCTGTCCATCTATTTCAAGCCCTCGGCCCGCTTCGGTGTGCAGCAACCCGACTGGAGCATCCACGCCGTGGGCGCGGCCACGCACTTCCATACCCGTTCCGGTATGCCCGACCTGGAAGGGGTCAACATCGCCGTTCTCGGGCTGATCGACGATCCCGGACACGCGAAACCGCGCTCCGTGACCAAGGCGCCGGATGCCATCCGTGCCGAACTCTACGAACTCTTCCTGCCGCCCGGCCAGTTCCGCATCGCCGATCTGGGGGACCTGCTTCCGGGAAGCACCCTTCAGGATACCCAGCACGCGCTTTCCGAAACGCTTGCCCACCTGATGCGACGGAACATCGTTCCGATCGTGCTGGGGGGAGGTCAGGGGCATACGTTCAGCCAATACCTGGCCTATGAAAAGTTGGAGCGCACGGCCAACCTCGTGTGCGTCGATGCCCGGTTCGACCTGGGTGAACCGGGCCAGGGCCTTGCAGATACGAGCTACCTGAGCCACATCGTACTGCGCCAGCCCAACTACCTCTTCAACTTCAGCAACCTGGGGTATCAGACCTACTTGATCGACCAGCCCGGCATCGAACTCATGGACAAGTTGTTCTTCGATGTGCACCGCCTGGGGGAGGTGCGCGCGAGCCTGGCCGATGTGGAACCCGTGCTGCGCAACGCGGATACGGTGAGCGTGGACATGAGCGCCGTTCGGCGCAGCGACGCGCCCGGCACGGCGCGACCCGGTCCGAACGGGTTCCATGGCGAAGAGATCTGCCAGTTGATGCGCTACGCCGGGGTGAGCGAGAAGATCTCGTCCCTGGCGCTGTATGAAATGGACCCCGATCGCGACGAAGGCGGCACCACCGCACAACTCGCCGCTCAGATGGTCTGGTGCTTCCTCGATGGGTACCGCAGCCGCACCAACGACCTGCCTTGGATGGACCGCAAGCGCTTCACCAAGTTCCGCGTGCCGATCAAGGGGCACGAACAGGAATTGGTGTTCTTCAAGAGCACGGTGAGCGACCGCTGGTGGATGGATGTTCCTTACCGGGCGGAACAGGAAGCCCGGTTCGAACGGCACCATTTGGTGCCCTGTTCCCTCGGCGACTACCAGATGGCCTGCCGGGAAGAAGTCCCGGACCGCTGGTGGCGCACCTTCCAGAAGCTCTCCTGAACCGGGGGAGGGCGTTCCGGGGTTGGATCCCAAGGGCCGGGTCCAACCTGCTGATTTTTTGCCGAAAGGATCATTGCTATATTGGCGCCGGGATCGAAACATGTCCCGGCGAGGGGGTGTCTCCGGACCGGGCCGAACTGAACGAGAACAACGATGAGGGGGATATTTACCGCAGCCTTCTGCGCGGTGGTGGCCGGTGCGTCTTTCGCCCAGCAGGACCCGCAGTTCACCCAATACATGTTCGACCGCCTGTCGGTCAACCCGGGCTCTGCCGGAACCGCCGG